>NZ_QAIQ01000522.1 GCF_003061105.1 Arthrobacter sp. HMWF013 | reverse complement strand
ACTCATGCCACACTTGTTCCATGGATCTTGAGGTGTCGCCAACGCTCACGATTCCCGCCTCAGAACTCCATTGGAGGTTCTCACGCTCCTCCGGCCCGGGCGGCCAGCACGTCAACACCACGGACACCCGGGTCGAACTCTCCTGGAACATCCCCGGCTCTGCGGTGCTCTCCGACCAGCAACGGACCATGCTGCTCACCCGTCTGGGACAGCGCCTCATCACCGGGATGCTCACCGTGACCGCCTCCGAACACCGGTCCCAGCTCCGCAACCGGGAGATCGCACTGGGTAAGCTCGCTGAACTTGTCACGGAGGGCCTTGCCCCGGCTGCGCCACCCCGCCGGCCCACAAAACCAACCCGGGGCTCGGACCGGCGCCGCCTTGCCACTAAACAACAGCGGTCGGCCACAAAGAAGCAACGCCAGCGGCCATCTGCCGAATAGCCCCGCCTGACGCCGCCACGCCGCAGTGCCTCCTTGGCAGTTTTTGAGACCTCGGGCACAATGTGCTTCATGGGGCGTTGGAGCGAGGAGCGGGTGGTCAGCGCTGCGCCCGACGCATCCTCCCTGGCAGCCGCACGCAAGCTGGCGCGTCCGGGCCCCTGGTCCGACACAGGCAGCAACGACGTCCTGGTCTGGGGCAAATGCCAGGGCAGCGGCAAAACCCCTTACCAGGTCAGCGTGGACACCGCCGCCCCTGCCTACCGGTGCTCCTGCCCCAGCCGGAAGTTCCCCTGCAAGCACGCCCTCGCGCTGCTCCTGCTCTGGTCCCGGGGTGAAGCGGCCGACGGCGGTACACAGACCGCTGAATTCGCTCAGGAATGGGCGGCGCAGCGGGCGGAACGGGCCACTGTGCGGGAGCGGCGCCAGAGCGACCAGCCGGCTGATCCGGTGGCACAGGCGAAGCGGCTCGCGGACCGGATGGCGTTGATGGACGCGGGGATTGACGACTTTTCCCGGTGGCTGACCGACCTGGTGCGGACCGGCCTTGCCGCCGCCCGCACGCAGCCGTATTCCTGGTGGGACGGCGTAGCTGCACGGCTGGTTGACGCGCAGCTTCCAGGCCTGGCCGAGCAGGTCAGGGCCATGGGTTCGGACGTCCACGCCCGGCCGGACTGGGCGGACCACCTCCTGCTCCGGGCCGGCCGCTGGTGGGCCGTGACGAAAGCGTGGCGCAAACGCGACGCTTTAGCTCCCGCTGAACTTGCGGACCTCCGGGTGGCGGTTGGATGGGCAGTCCCGGCTTCCGACGTCCAGGGCATCGAAGCACTGCCCGGCCCGTGGCTGGTGCTCGGTGCCCACCGCAGCGACGACGGACGGCTCCAGCAGCAGCGGACCTGGCTTCGCGCACCCGACGGAACGGTCGTCGTCGTCCTCGATTTTGCCGCCCAGAGTGAGTCGCTGGCGACGCCGCAGCTCGCGGGCGCGCTGCTGGACACCACTGTCGCGCGCTACCCGGGTTCCGCGCCTCAACGTGCCATGTTCACCAGCCAGGTGGCACCCCTCGGCATGGCAACGGACCTGGGCGAAGGGGGCAGCATCCAGGAAGCACTGGAAGCCGAATCGGCTGCTGTTGCGCTCTCCCCCTGGCGGGAACGCCACCCGGTCCTGCTCGGCGGCGTGCGCATCTCCCCCACTGAAAATGGCTGGCTTCGGGACGGATCCGGGGACGCACTCCCCCTGGTGGACGCACCTTTGGACTCGCTGCTGGCCCTCACCGGCGGCCATCCCATGGACCTGTTCGGCGAGCTGGAGGAGGGCCGTGTGCGGCCGCTTTCCGCGGTCATCGGCGGGGCGGTAGTGACACCATGACATGGCTGGCCGAGCTCAGAACCGCCGCGCTTGTTGGGACCGCACGGCACCCGGCACCCACCCCGTCAGTGGAATTGGGCGCCCTCCCGCCGGACGGGCTCTCCAGCGAGGAGTCTCTCCTGGAACAGGCGGCCCTCGCCGACGCCGCCACCCGCGCTGCCCGGCGCTCCACTATCCTGGACCCTGCCGATCTCCCGGAGCCGGCCCCGCCGGACAACACTCCACAGGCAACCGGGGACGCTGCACGCCTGCTGGAGCTCCTGCTCACCCAGCCGCCTGTCGGACTGGAGCTGCGCAACCAGCTGGTCACCGACTGGCTCCGGTTAGCCGAGGCGGCCGGACAGCGGGTTCCGCACCGGCTGCTCCCGAAGCTGCTTGAGCTGGCAGACAACAGGTTCGCGGTCGCGGAGAGCCTGCATCCTGCCATCGGTGTCCGGGGCCGCTGGCTCGAGGACCTGAAGGCCGGCGTCCCCGCCACGGACCGCGCGGCATCCGCTGACTGGACAGAGCTGAAGAGCGCCGATGCCACCACGGAGCTTGGACGGCTCCGCCGCGAAGATCCGGCAGCCGCCCGCGAACAGCTTGCGTCACACTGGGACACCCTCGCCGCCCGGGAGCGCGCCGCCCACTTGGCCACGTTCAGCACGAACCTCAGTGACGGGGACGAGGAGCTGCTGGAGCGTGCGCTGGATGACAAGGCCAAGAGCGTGAGGGACGTCGCCGCGGGCCTGCTGGACAGGCTGCCGGCCAGCGCCCGCTCGGGCCGGATGGCTGACCGGCTGCGCCCGCTGGTCCACCTCAAGGGCGTGCTGCGCAAACAATTCGAGATCGGCCTCCCGCCCGAACCGGACGCGGCTGCGCTGCGCGACGGGATTCCGCCTGACAGGCGCACCGGTGAACCCGACCGGCTGGCCCGGCTGGACGCCGTCGTACGCGGTGCTCCGCTCGAGGTCTGGACCGCTGCCTCCGGCCGCAGCCCGGCGGCAACCCTTGCCCTGCTCAAGGAGGAACCCCGGATCCTCGAGACGATCCTCGCCACCGCTGCCCTGCAGGCCGACCTTGACTGGGTCCGGGCGCTGCTCGACGTGCGCACTGACCTGCGGCTGTTGAACTGCCTCCCCCGGAACGAGCGCGAAGACATCCTGATCCGGCACATCAAGGCGGGAACGGACCACCCGTTCAGCCTGGTTGAACCGCTTCGTGCCCTGCCGAGGCCTTGGGGCCTTCACCTGGCCGGGACCGTGCTGGATCAGCTCTTCGCCAAGAAAAGCAGTGGCTTGGCAAGCATGCTTGCCGACGTCCTTCCTGCCGCGCTGCCGCCCGAGGCTGCCGAACAGGCACGGCGCCTGCTTGAACAGTCCGACGCCGACGCCGGGCGCCGCCGTGTGCTCCGTGATGCCGTGCAATACCACTCATTCCGACAATCCCTGACGGAGGCTTTCCGATGACAGATGCCCAGACCGGCACAGATGTTCTGCGGGCCCATGCCGAGAACGCCTATGCCGATGAGCTCAGCGCCCTGGCCGCCGTGGATGACAGGCCCCGGCCGCCCAGCTGGCGGCTGTCCCCGTGGGCGGTGACCACCTATATCCTCGGCGGCACCCTGCCGAACGGGGTCCAGATCACGCCGAAATACCTCGGCTCGGAGCGGCTGGTCGAAATCGCCGTGGCATCGCTCGCCACTGACCGCGCCCTGCTGTTGCTGGGTGGACCAGGCACGGCGAAGACCTGGCTCGGAGAGCACCTCGCCGCAGCCGTGTCCGGTTCCTCTACCCTGGTGGTTCAGGGCACCGCGGGCACCCCGGAGGAGGCACTGCGGTATGGCTGGAACTATGCCCGGCTGCTCGCCGACGGCCCGTCCCGGGCGGCCATGGTGCCGGGCCCGGTGATGCGTGCGATGGAGACCGGAAGCCTGGTCCGGGTGGAAGAGCTCACCAGGATCCCGTCCGATGTGCAGGACTCGCTCATCACCATCCTCAGTGAGAAGTCCCTGCCCATCCCCGAACTCAACGAGGAGGTGCAGGCGCGCAAGGGCTTCAACATCATTGCCACGGCCAACAACCGGGACAAGGGCGTCAATGATCTTTCCTCCGCTCTTCGCCGGCGTTTCAACACCGTGGTGCTGCCGCTTCCGGACAGCATCGAGCAGGAAGTCGAAATCGTCACCACCCGCGTGCGCAGCCTCGGCACCGCCCTGGAGCTTCCGGCAGACCTGGCCGCGCTTTCCGAGGTCCGGCGGGTGGTCACGGTCATGCGTGAGCTGCGCTCGGGCGTGACCCAGGATCAGCGCACCACCATCAAATCGCCCTCTGCGACCCTGTCCACGGCCGAGGCGATCTCGGTGATGACCAACGGCCTTTCCCTCGCCGCCCACTTCGGCGACGGGACGGTGCGGGCCCACGACGTCGCGGCGAGCCTGGTGGGGGCGGTGGTCAAGGATCCTGTGCAGGACCGGGTGATCTGGCAGGAATACCTGGAGACCGTGGTCCGGAACCGGCCGGAGTGGAAGGACCTCTACCGGGCCTGCCGCGACCTCGATTCCCCGAACTGACCTCATGACCGACGTCCACGTCCTGGGGATCCGGCACCACGGCCCGGGTTCGGCACGCTCCGTTGCCGAAGCCCTGGCAATCCTGCGCCCGGACCTGGTGCTGGTGGAGGGCCCGCCTGAACTTGACCAGGTGATCCCGCTGCTGTCCGATCCGGAGATGGTTCCACCCGTCGCCGGGCTGATTTACGCGGCGGACGAACCCCGGCTGGCTTCCTTCTATCCCATGGCAGGCTTTTCGCCGGAGTGGGTGGCGATCCGCTGGGCGCTGTCCACGGGCGCCCAGGTGCGGGCGATCGACCTGCCCGCGGCGCACACCCTGGGACTTCAGCTGGCCGCCTCAGCTGCCGGGCCGCCGTCGTCCGGTCCGTCGTCAGTGGACGCGGAAGGGGAAGATTCCGACGCCGACGGCGGAACCTCCGCCGAGGGAACGGAACCTCCCGCCCTCCCGCAGCAGCCCTACCGGCCCGACGCGATCGGGATACTCGCCGGCGCCGCAGGATACAGCGACGCCGAACGGTGGTGGGAGGACGCCGTCGAGCACCGGAACGCGGATCCGGTGGAGCGTTTCGCGGCGCTGACCGAGGCTATTGCGGAGATCCGGGCGGTTGATGACAGGCCGGACCACCATCCTGATGTCCTGGAAAACAACCGCCGGGAAGCCTGGATGCGGCGCCTGATCCGGGCTGCCATGCGTGACGGGCATGAACGGATCGCCGTGGTGTGCGGCGCGTATCACGCTCCCGCGCTGGTGCCTTCCACGTTTCCGTCGGTGTCTGCCGACAACAAGGTACTCGCCGGCCTTCCCAAGGCCAAGGTGGCCGTCACCTGGGTCCCGTGGACCTCCGGCAGGCTCAGCCTCCGCAGCGGGTACGGCGCCGGCGTCACGGCGCCTGGCTGGTACCAGCATCTCTTCGGCCACTGGATGGCCCGGGATCCGGAGGCGGATGTGGCCACCACCTGGCTGGTCCGGGTTGCGCACGCCCTCCGCCGGGAAGACCTCGACGCCTCAACGGCCTCCATTGTGGAGGCAAGCCGGATGGCAACAGCCCTTGCGGCCGTCCGGGGGCGGCCCAGCCCGGGACTGCCGGAACTGGACGACGCCGCGCAGGCGGTCCTGTGCGACGGTTCACCCCTTCCGCTGGCCCTGGTGCACCGCGAACTAACGGTCGGACATGAGCTGGGGAACGTGCCGGAATCCGCGCCAACACTGCCCCTTGCCGCCGATCTCGCCGCCACCCAGCGCAGGCTCCGCTGGAAACCCAGCGCCATGGAAGAGGTCCTCACCCTTGACCTGCGCAAGCCGGGCCAGCTGGCCCGTTCGGTTCTGCTGCACCGGCTGGTGCTGCTCGGAGTGGGGTGGGGCGTTCAGACCGAAACCGGCCGGACCACGGGCACTTTCAAGGAGGTGTGGACGCTCCAGTGGCAGCCGGAGCTGGCTGTGGACCTGGTGGAGGCCAGCCGCTACGGCACCACGGTTGCCTCGGCCGCCGCTGCCTACGTCTCCGAACAGGCGCGGGACACGGGCAGCCTGACGGAGCTCAGCGGGCTGCTGGCGGGCTGCCTTCTTGCGGATCTGCCGGACGGCATCGGCGCCGTCGTCTCCGTCCTCGCCGAGCGCACCGCGCTGCAGCAGGACGTCGCGCCTCTGCTGGAAACCATTGCGCCGCTGGCCCGGACCTGCCGGTACGGCAACGTGCGCGGCGTCGATGTCACGGGGGTGCGGAAGATCCTGGACACCACCGTGGTGCGGGCGTGCGTGGGACTGCCCACGGCCTGCGCCGGACTGGACGATGACACCGCAGAGGCGATGCGGCGCGCCGTTGACTCGGCCCAGCAGGGGCTGTCCCTGTTGCCTGACCTGCCGCTGGACGACTGGCACCGGGCCCTCGCCGCCGTCGCCGGTTCGGACCGGATCCACGGCTCGGTGGCTGGGCGGGCAACCCGGCTGCTGCTGGACGCCGGCCTGGTTGACGGGGACGACGTCGCGGCCAGCCTCAGCCGCCGGCTCTCGATCGCCACCCCGGCGCGGGAAGCCGCTGCCTGGCTGGATGGACTTCTCTCCGGCGACGCCACGCTGCTGGTCTACGACCGGAGGCTCCTGGAGATCGTCGACGGCTGGGTCGCGGGCGTGGATGATGAGATTTTCGACGACGTCCTGCCGCTTCTGCGCAGGACCTTCTCGGCGTTCAGCCGGCCGGAGCGGCGGGAGATCGGCGAACAGGTCAGCCGCATCGGCGGCGCCTCCCCGGTGGCCGGCGAGACCACCCTGGATCTGGCGGCCGCCGGTCCTGCCATCCGGACCATGGCCCGGTACCTCGGATGGGAGGCGGTCGCGTGAGTGCTGCGGACCCCGATGGCGGTAACGGCCGCGGCCGGCTGGGCCGCTGGCGCCTGGTGCTCGGCGGGAATGAGGCCGACGGCATCACGGCGGATGGGAACAACGTTGAGCTCTCCGCCGCTGATGCCCGCCGTGACCAGGCGTTGGAGGAGCTGTACGGGGCGGACAAGAACGGCCGCGGCGGCCTGGGCGCCTCGAGTCCGCGCGTGGCCCGCTGGCTCGGGGACATCCGCGGCTATTTCCCGTCCACGGTGGTGCAGGTGATGCAGGCCGATGCCATGGACCGGCTCGGACTGCGGCAATTGCTGCTCGAGCCGGAGATGCTGCGCACGGTACAGCCCGACGTCGGCCTTGTCAGCACGCTGATAGGCCTGGGCCGGGTGATCCCCGAGCATTCACGCGAGACGGCCAGGGCCGTCATCCGGCAGGTGACCAATGAGCTCGAAGAGCGGCTGAGGGCGCGGACGGTCCAGGCCGTCTCCGGAGCGCTGAACCGGGCGGCGCGGACACGAAGGCCGCGGCACCGGGACATCGACTGGAACAGGACCATCGCCGCCAACCTCAAGCACTACCAGCCCGAGTTCCGGACCATCGTGCCCGAACGCCTGGTGGGCCACGCCAGGCGCAGCACCGAGATCCAGCGGGAAATCATCCTGTGCATTGACCAGTCCGGCTCGATGGCCGAGTCCGTGGTGTATTCCAGCGTGTTCGGGGCGGTCCTCAGCTCGTTGCGGTCCGTGCGCACACGGCTGGTGGTCTTCGACACCGCGGTGGTTGACCTGACGGACGAGCTGGACGATCCCGTTGACGTGCTGTTCGGTGTGCAGCTGGGCGGCGGCACGGACATCAACCGCGCCCTGGCATACTGCCAGGACCAGATCACCCAGCCCACCGAGACCATCCTGGTGCTGATCAGCGACCTCTACGAGGGCGGGATCGCCGAGGAGATGCTGCGGCGCGCGGCCTCGATCGTCGGGGCGGGAACCACCATGATCGCGCTCCTCGCGCTCAGCGACAGCGGCCATCCGTCGTTCGACGCGAACCATGCTGCGGCGCTGGCCGGAATCGGCGTCCCGGCGTTCGCCTGCACACCGGACCTGTTCCCGGACCTGATGGCCGCCGCCATCGAACGCCGCGACGTGGGCGAATGGGCGGCGTCCCAGGACATTCCGACAACCCACGAAGGGTAACTCGGCAGACCTCGAGGAACCTGAGCAAAGAGAATCAGCCTTCCTGGCGCAAAGCTGACCGCCTGCGCCCCACCAAAAACCACAGGATCGAACCGAGTACTGGCACCGAAAGGACAATGAGAGCCCAAACGATGGTGCCGCCCGTGGTGTGAATCCTATTGCGGGCAATGCTCACCAGCGCCGCAATGAACAGGACTGCATTCAGGGCAAGCATGAATCCCAAGATGCCCCAGGACGGCATCAGTGGATTTGCGTCGGACGTCGAGAGTGCCATGATCATCGCTTCCCCCAAGAAGTTGCTGCCAGTGATGCTCAACCATATCGTCAGGTTTCGGTGCTGGCTGGAAAACGTGCACAAGCGGAGACTCGTCTCGTATCCCTAGGGATTTGAGGCACTGAGGTTTCGAGACACAGGGATTCAGCTGTCCCATAAGGGGATCCCCCTACGGGCGCTGCTGTGACGCGTCGCAACCAAAAACGCCGCCACTAGCATTCGCCAACCACCACCCCCTAGTGAAAGAGAACGTAGAAGACGATTGCCAGCGCCGGGAAGAGCGCCTGGCCGATTGCGCTGACCAAAAGGCGCTTCTCTGTGACCCACAGCCAGAAACCAAGGAAGACGTGGCACGAGCAGCAGAAGATAACTATGGCCGACCCGCTGGCGGGATTGCCTGAGAAGTTCACCAGCCACAGGCCCACTGCGATGCCCAAGCCGAAGGTGATGTTGTAGGCGCCAACATTCATCGCCCACATCCGCACTGCGCGCACGTCTTCCGGCCTAATCAGGAAGATCCGGTGAAACCGTTGATCGCCATGGAAGAAGATCTCCAGGATGCCAACGCTTATCAGCGCCAGGCCGGTGGATCCGACGAGTATCTGGCTCAGCACATTCATGCCGCGCTCCTAGGCCAATCTTGCAATCTCCGCTTCTTGCGTGCAGGTTACGCTTCAGGCGCGAAGACCTTCAAGGGGCGGCTTGCAAACGCAGTCCACTACCCATGCCCGCCCGCCTCCAGCCCGGCCCCAACAGCCCGCCTTAAGCGCATCCGTCTCCGCTGACCTACGGCTCTTCAACCACAGCGCCGACATCCGCCAAGCCAACGGATCGCTGACCAGCGGCCGCCACACGATCGGCTAACGGGCACCCTGGCGCACCGGCTAGGCTGGCTCGCATGTCTCGAATTCTGATCACCGGCATGTCAGGGGCGGGAAAGACAACTGTGCTGCATGAGTTGTCCCGGAGGGGCTACCGAACGATCGACACCGACTACGACGCCTGGGTGCTTCCTGACGGAACATGGGATGAACAACGCATGTCGGCACTTCTCGCGTCTGATTCGCCCCTGGTTGTCTCGGGGACTGTCGAGAATCAAGGGCGCTTCTATGACCGCTTCTCCGATGTTGTTCTTCTGAGCGCGCCTGTAGAAGTCCTCATCGAGCGAGTCTCCGCTCGCACGAACAATACCTACGGCAGGTCAGAGGCTGACCAGTCCGCGATCCGCCAATACGTACTCGACGTCGAACCGCTGCTTCGGAACGGGGCGACCCTCGAACTCGATGGCCGTCAACCCGTCGCAGAACTGGCGGATGAGGTTGAACGTCTAATTGCGGGTCCTATCAGACCTGACGCCCGGTAAACGATCCTTTACCGGGCGCTTTCTGAGGGCTATTTCAAGGATTCGGTTAATCAGCAGTGCCACGCGAGGGGAAGCGGTCCGGGTGTTTAGGGTCCCGTCCTTTTTCCCGCCAGTACTCGTCCCGCTGCCACAGCGAGAATCTGGTGACTTGGACGCAGAATACGACGGCGGCGATGCCGAAGAGAATGCTCAGGTCCAGAACCACGGCTCCGAATCGACACCAACGAGACTTAGACCGGTGGAGATCAGCATGATGATCGTTACTGGAAGGAACCAGCGCAAGATGCGTTGAAGCCTCCGCTGCAGTTCTTCCCTTGTTGCCACCTTGCCTCCATTAGTCGGGCTGCCGGCCGTTCGAGACCGAAGAACTCTAGGTAGCGGCTATCGATCTATTGCTATGGTGTCAGTCATTATCCGCGTCGCCTGGATTCTTGGATAGCGTGACCAGGGCTCGCCAAACGGGCACTGCATTGATTGCCCGGTGGAGGATCCTTTACCGGGCATTCAGAGCCCGTCAGACAACATTGACCTAAGT
>NZ_QAIQ01000521.1 GCF_003061105.1 Arthrobacter sp. HMWF013 | reverse complement strand
CGATCGAGCGGGTGGTGATGTTCGGGCGGCCAACACTGTCCCGGCCGGTGTCCGCCCTCCTGGAGCGCGCCGACGTCCCTTCCGCCCTGTACCAGCCGGTTCCGGTGGCCTGGTACGAGCCGGGCCGGCGGACCGAGCTGCCGCTGGAGACCCTGGCCGATCTCGCCGAATTCGCCGGCCGCGGCCCGTCCGCCTGGCTGGACACGTGGCTGCTGGCCGGCTCGGCCGCGCAGCACGCCCTCGACGGTGTCCTGGCCGCGGAGGTAGCTGCCACCGGCCCGGCCGTCGGTTCGCTGGTCTGGAAGCATGCCGGCGGCCAGCTGATGCTGGGGTCCTCGAACGGCATCCGCGACGTGGACCTGGCAGGCCTTCCCGCAGCCGCTCCCGCTGCCACCGTCTACGCCAACCGCGGCCTCGCCGGGATCGACGGCACCATCTCTACCGCCACCGGAATCGCCCTCGGCGGCAAACAGGAAACCACGCTGCTGCTGGGCGACGTCACTTTCCTGCACGATGCCGGTGGCCTGCTCCTGGGCTCCGGCGAGGACCAGCCCCCGCTCCGGATGGTTGTCCTCAACGACTCCGGCGGCGCCATCTTTGATTTGCTGGAGCACGGTGCGGTGCGGGAATCCGGACGCTACGCGGACGCCGTCGAACGGCTCTTCGGAACCCCCCACACCGTGGACATCGCGGCACTCGCCGCCGCATACGGCGTCGGGCACTGCTCAGTAAGCACGACGGCGGGACTCGCCGAGGCGCTTTCCACGCCCGTTGCGGGGCGCAGCATCATCGAAGTGCGCACCGACCGGCAAGGGCTGCGGCAACTCCACGCCCGGATCAACAAGGCCGCGGCCACCGCCGTCGCCGGAGTCCTGATGGGCTGAGAGGCCCCAGACCCGGGAATACCCATGACGCGCAAATGCCCCGACGCTACCGGAATCCGGCAGCGTCAGGGCATTTGCGCGTCGAGAGGCAGCAGGTGCGTCGAAGGCGGCGCCTACTCCTCGATCTCGATGTGCGTCGGGTCCAGGACGCGGCGCAGGAATTCCTTGGTGCGGGCCTGGGTGGGCGCGGAAATGACATGCTCGGCCACGCCTTCCTCCACCACAACGCCGCCGTCCATGAACACCACGCGGTCGGCCACCTCGCGGGCAAAGCCCATCTCGTGGGTCACCACCAGCATGGTCATGCCCTCCTTGGCCAGGTTCCGCATGACCGAAAGGACATCGCCCACGGTCTCCGGGTCCAGGGCAGAGGTCGGCTCGTCGAACAGCATCAGTTCGGGGTCCATGCTCAGCGCGCGGGCAATGGCCACCCGCTGCTGCTGGCCGCCAGAAAGCTGGTCCGGGAAACGGTCGGAAAGGTGTCCCAGGCCCACGCGCTCCAGGTTGTGCCTGGACACCTGGTCCGCCTCTTCCTGGGACCGCTTCAGGACCTTGGTCTGGGCGATCGAGCAGTTGCGCAGGGCGTCCAGGTGCGGGAACAGGTTGAACTGCTGGAAGACCATGCCTACCTTGCGGCGCATCTTGTCGATGTCCACATCGGGATCGGTGGCCTCGAAACCGCCCACGTGGATCACGCCCTCGTTGGGCTGCTCCAGCAGGTTGACGCAGCGCAGCAGGGTGGACTTGCCGGAACCCGAGGGCCCGATCAGGCACACCACCTCGCCCGGCGCAACGTCCAGGCTGATGCCCTTGAGTACCTCGTTGCTGCCATAGGACTTGCGGAGGTCCTTGATGGAGACTCCGGCTGCGTTGATGGTGCCGGTGTTTCCGGCGGAGGAATTGACGACGTCGTTCATGGCTTCCCTGCCTATCGCTTGGTCCGCGCGGAGCGGCTTTCGAACTTCCGGGCCAGGAGGCTCAGCGGGATGGTGATCACAAGGTAGAAGGCACCGGCGACCAGGAGGGGCGTGAGGCCCGCACCCAGGCTGGAGATGCCGTCGCGGCCGAACTTGGTGAGCTCGTACTGCGAGGCGGTCAGGCCCAGCACGTAAATCAGGGAGGAGTCCTTGGTCAGCAGGATGACTTCGTTGGTCAGCGGCGGCAGGACAATCTTGACCGCCTGCGGGATCACGATCGACACCATGGCCCGCCACTGCGGCATGCCCAGCTCGAGGC
>NZ_QAIQ01000520.1 GCF_003061105.1 Arthrobacter sp. HMWF013 | reverse complement strand
AGGAAGCGGGGTGCGCAGCGTCCGCGGCGAGATCGTCAGTCATGGTGCTTTCATTTGGTGAAACCGATGCTAATCACAAAAGCCGGCGGCCGCGGAATCCCCAGCCACCGGCTTTCAGAATACTTTGTTGACTAACTAGTGCGCTTCAACTTCCGGGGCGGCAACTGAACCACGGGCGTCGAGGTCGCGAAGCTGTCCTTCGATGTAGGCCTTCAGGCGTGAACGGTAGTCACGCTCGAAGCCGCGGAGCTGTTCAACCTTGCGTTCCAGGACGGAGCGCTGCTGCTCGAGGGCGCCAAGGATCTTGCGGGACTTCTCCTGGGCGTCGTTGACCAGGCTGCTGGCTTCGATCTGAGCCTCAGCAATGATCTTGTCCTTCTGGGACTGGCCGTCGGCGACGTGGCGGTCGTGCATCTGCTGGGCCATGGCAAGCAGACCGGCAGCGGACTCGGCAGAAACAGTGCTGCCTGCAGCCTGGGCCGGAGCAGCAGCCGGAGCGGCGGCGACAGGTACAACCTGCTCGGATTCCTTCTTCTTGCTGGCCTCAGCGGCCTTTGCCTCAGCTTCGGCCTTCGCTGCGGAGTCGTCCTTTTCGGCCTTGACGGGCGCGGGGACCTTCTCGACCACCGGCGCTGCTGCAGCAGAACTGGCAGGCACGGCGTTACCGGAATCGGCGAGCTTCTTGCGGAGCTCGTCGTTCTCCTGGTTCAGGCGCCTGAGCTCCACGACGATCTCGTCCAGGAAGTCGTCAACTTCGTCCTGGTCGTAGCCCTCGCGGAACTTGGTCGGCTGAAAGCGCTTGTTGACAACGTCTTCTGGCGTCAAAGCCATCTGGTCACCTCATTGGTCTAGTTAGTCAGTAGGCCTTCCGGCCGTCAAAACTACGGTACCTAAATATTGTCTGGTTCCTCTAATTCAACACTGGGTGTCAAACCGGAGATTTCTTCGCGTCGCTGGGCTGAGGTTCCTTCCGGGAACATCGCCTGCGCTGCTAGGTCTAATGGAAACTTACGCGAAACCCCGGATGACCGCCATTGCGATCCCCACGGCGATGAACAGGATCAGGAAACCGAGGTCCAGCGTCACACCACCCAGCCGCAGCGGAGGGATCAGCCGGCGGAGAACCTTCAGCGGTGGATCGGTCACTGAGTACACAGTATGGGCCACCACGAGGGCAACCCCGCGCGGACGCCATTCCCTGGCGAACATCTGGACCCAGTCAAAGACCAGCCGGATGATCAGTCCCACCAGGAACAGCAACAGGGCGATATAGACAAGTCCGAAAACAATTCCCATGACTTAACTCATATCTCCATGTCCATTCCGGATACCGCAGTGCCCTGCCAACGTTTCGTGTCTATTTCAGCACAGATGCCAGACAGGTGTACCTGCCTGGCATCCGCAATAAGCTTTGTGGCTAGCTTTGGTTGAAGAAGCTGGCCTGGGTCTCGCTGACCTTTTTGTCATCACCGATGACCTCAATGTACGACGGCGAGAGCAGGAACACCTTGTTGGTGACCCGTTCAATGCTGCCCCGAAGTCCGAATACCAGGCCGGCGGAGAAGTCCACCAGGCGTTTGGCGTCTGATTCGCCCATGTCGGTGACGTTCATGATGACGGGGATGCCGTCCCGGAAACTTTCTCCGATGAGCTTGGCGTCGTTGTAGGACCGCGGGTGGATCGTGGTGATCTGCCGAAGCCCGGACGTTTCTTCGCGGCTCGAGGCCGCACGCTTGATGGGGGTCACTGGTGCGCGGTATTCCTCTTCGGGGGCGTAGGACGACTCACGGCTGACATCGCGGACCGGTGCCGGTGCACGGCGTTCCTCGCGGTCAACTTCCATTGGTTCGTCCTCGTCCTTACGTGTTGTGGTGTGCTCGGACTCGTAGTGTTCATCGCCATCGGCGAGCCCAAGATAGATCATTGTCTTGCGCAGAGCGCCGGCCATGGTCGACTCCTAATCGTGTCCGCAGACGGGCCGCCCAATGACTTGACAGCACTGGCATCCCCCGCCATTCACTTCCTATAGCTCGACGCTACCGCACGTCAGGACGCGATCCGAGAATATCGGATCCGATTCGCAGGTGTGTCGCTCCGAAGCGGATGGCTGCTTCGAGGTCCTGGCTCATGCCGGCCGAGATGGCTGTGGCAGCCGGGTGGAGTGCCACCAGTGCGGCGGAGATCCCGGCGAGTTTCTCAAAGGCCGCCTCCGGTGTGGTGCCCAGCGGAGCCACAGCCATAACGCCCGCCAGTTCCAGTCCAGCAGCAGCTGCGAGCCGGTCCGCCAGGAAAGGCACATCAGCCGGGGCCGCACCGCCGCGGTGCGCTCCGGCGTCCTCGTCGAGGCTGACCTGGATGTAGCAGTCCAGGGACCCTCTCTCCGTCCGGGCCTGTTCAGCGGACATGGCCCGTTCGAGGCTGTCCACCAGCGAAAGCCGGTCCACTGAGTGCACTGCACTGGCGTACCGGACCACAGACTTGGCCTTCTTGCTTTGCAGCTGGCCCACAAAATGCCAGTTGAGCCCGAGATCGGCCAGTTCAGCGGCCTTCGACGAGGCTTCCTGATCCTTGTTTTCGCCGACGTCGCGGACGCCGAGGCCGGCAAGGCGCCTGATGTCTGCGGCCGGATGGAACTTGGTGACCACAATCAGCGTGGGCAGCTCCCCTGTCCGTCCTGATGCTGCAAACGCGCCGTCGATGCGCCCGCGCACCTGGGTGAGCCGCTCGCCCAGCTGCGCCAGACGCGCGTCGTCTTCTTCTGCCATGCCCTCACCCATGGGACCACACGAGCCCGGCAAAGCGGCCAGTCGTACTGGACCTGCGGTAGGAGAACAGTCCGTCGCTCTCGAGCGTGCACGGACCCGCATATTCAACGGTGACGCCGGCGGCTTCGAGCTGGCTCCTCGCCCCGGCGGGCAGGTCAAGGGCGGGCGTGCCCCAGGAGGTGGTGGACCACGTTGCGGGCACCTGCGCAGCGACCCCTACGCGCAACCCCGCGGGCACCTCATAGCAGGAGCCGCAGATTGACGGGCCGAGCCAAGCATGGATGCCGGCCGCTCCGGCGGACCGCATTTTTTCTACTGCAGCCAGGAGGATGCCGTTGGCTACGCCGGGGCGGCCTGCGTGGACGGCCGCGAGGACCGGGCCGTGTGGCCCTTCACCGACGAGCACTGCGGGGATGCAGTCGGCCACCATCACGGCGAGCGGCAGGCCCCGCGATACCATCGCATCCGCGGTCGGCGCGGCAGTGTCCGGGTCCATCATTTCAACAGCTGTACCGTGGACCTGCTCCATGAACCGGAGCGATCCGTGCGCCAGGCCTGCAGCATCCTCCAGCGCTTGGCGGCGCTGGAGGACGTCAGCAGGGTTGTCCCCCACATGCAGGGCCAGGTTGCCGGCACGGTTGTCAGTGAATGCCACGCTCACACCGGGACGGACTTCTTTCCGCCAAAGGAACAAGCCGTGCCCTACTTCAGGAAGTCAGGGACATCCAGGTCATCAGCGCGGCTTCCTGAGAGGTCGGGCTCCACCACTGAGGGGAGGTCGACGTCGAAACCTGAGTCAGCGGGAACCGCCGACGGCCGCTGCTGGCCCCAGTTGCTGAGTCCGGACGCGCCGACACCGGCGTGGACGGGCTGGGTGTTCAGCTGGTGGCTGCCGGCAGAGGCAGGGGCCTGCGCCGGCGCCGCTGCGGGCCGCTGCGGTGCTACCTGCGGCTGTGACTGGTCCATGGACGGTGAGGTGGCCTTGACGTCGTCGAAGCCGGCGGCAATGACAGTAACCCGGGCTTCGTCGCCGAGGGCGTCATCGATGACCGCCCCGAAGATGATGTTGGCTTCGGGGTGGGCCACCTCCTGGACGAGGCGTGCTGCTTCATTGATTTCGAACAGTCCGAGGTCCGAGCCGCCCTGGATGGACAGCAGGACACCGTGTGCGCCGTCGATGGAGGCTTCCAGGAGCGGGGACGCGATGGCGAGTTCCGCAGCCTTGACGGCGCGGTCTTCACCGCGGGCGGAGCCGATGCCCATCAGGGCGGAGCCTGCACCCTGCATGACGGACTTGACGTCCGCGAAGTCGAGGTTGATCAGGCCGGGGGTGGTGATGAGGTCGGTGATGCCCTGGACGCCGGACAGCAGGACCTGGTCAGCGGAGCGGAAAGCGTCCAGGACGGAGACGTTGCGGTCGCTGATGGAGAGCAGGCGGTCGTTGGGGATGACGATCAGGGTGTCGACTTCGTCGCGGAGGGCGTCGATGCCGGCCTCGGCGGAGCCTGCGCGGCGGCGGCCCTCGAAGGTGAAGGGGCGGGTAACAACGCCAATGGTCAGCGCACCGAGCGAACGCGCGATGCGGGCAACGACGGGCGCGCCGCCGGTGCCGGTTCCGCCGCCTTCGCCGGCGGTGACGAAGACCATGTCAGCGCCGCGGATGACCTCTTCGATTTCCTCGGCGTGGTCCTCGGCTGCCTGCCGGCCCACCTCCGGGTTCGCTCCGGCTCCGAGGCCGCGCGTCAGCTCACGCCCGATGTCGAGCTTGACGTCTGCATCGCTCATCAGCAATGCCTGCGCATCGGTGTTGACCGCGATGAATTCAACACCGCGGAGGCCGACCTCGATCATGCGGTTGACTGCGTTCACGCCACCGCCGCCGATGCCGACGACCTTGATGACGGCCAAGTAGTTCTGCGGAGCTGCCACGTTACGTGTCCCTTGTTCGTGTTGTGTTGCTAAAACTGTGGAGTCGGGCTTGAAGCTTGAAACCCTAACCTTCGAGTTGAAGGTTATAGTTATGTCAAGTAACTCATGCTTGAACGCTATTTCCTATGGTGGGGACATTCAATAACCGGCGCCGCGTGTCGCGCGAATACCGGGAATATAAACGTCACCGTGTCACCGGGTGACGGGGTGCACTGACATCGTAGACGCGCACCGGGTTCTTCGGATCCGCGGGTACCTTCAGCAGGGCTTCGAGCACTTTTGCCTTGAGCTCCTTCTCCCCCGCGTTGCCCCATACGATGGTCTGGCCGTCCACCAGCTTCAGCTCGACGGCGTCCACCGACTGGGCTGATGCGTTGGACAACCTGGCCAGGACGTCGAGCGGGAGCGCGCCCAGTACCGCTGCGGTGGCCTGGAAGAGCTCTTTGCCAATGGTTCCCGCCCCGCCGTCGATCACTGGCAGTGCCACCGACGCAGTGTCCGCTGTGGCACCCAGCACCACACCGTCAACATCAACCAGCTGGTACTGCTCCCCCTGCTTCACCAGTGCCACGGGGACCCGTTCATGCACTTCCACCGCCAACTCGGACGGCGGCCGTGCCTGGGTGGACACTGACTTGATCTGGACAAGCGGCTCCAGCAGGCGGGCTACCTCCTCGTCGCTGACCTGGGGCAGGGGCCTGCCCTTGAGCGGGTCCAGTGCAGCCTTGACCTGATCGGCAGTGACCAGCCTGGTGCCGGACACCGAAACTGTGCCTACGGCCAGGACGGGGGAGAAGATTGCGGCAGCGAGAAGGGCCGATACCACCGCCAGCAC
>NZ_QAIQ01000519.1:9315-13142 GCF_003061105.1 Arthrobacter sp. HMWF013 | reverse complement strand
TTTCCACGTCGATCAGCTTCCACAGTGCTTTAACGATGTTTTCGCCCAGGGCGATGATGTCGTCCTGGTCCACGAAGCTGGCTTCGATGTCCAGCTGGGTGAATTCCGGCTGGCGGTCGGCGCGGAAATCCTCATCGCGGTAGCAGCGCGCGATCTGGTAGTACTTCTCGAAGCCGCCAACCTGAAGGAGCTGCTTGAAGAGCTGCGGGGACTGCGGAAGTGCGTACCAGGAGCCCGGCGCCAGGCGTGCGGGAACAACGAAGTCGCGGGCGCCTTCCGGCGTCGAACGCGTCAGCGTGGGCGTCTCGATCTCGACGTAACCGTCCTGGTGGAGCAGTTCGCGGGCAATCCGGTTGGCCTCGGAGCGCAACCGGAGGTTGCGGGAGGGGCCGGGGCGGCGCAAGTCCAGGTACCGGTGCTTCAGGCGGGCTTCCTCGCCTACTTCAACGTGCTCGTCAATCTGGAACGGCAGCGGATCCGAGGTGTTGAGGATGACCACCTTGTCCGCCATGACCTCGATCTCGCCGGTCGCCAGGGCGGGGTTCTCGTTGCCGTCTGGCCGTTTGGAAACGGTGCCGGTGATCTGGAGAACGTACTCGTTGCGCAGGCCGTGGAAGACTTCCTCCTCCCGGACCACCACCTGGGCCACACCGGAGGCATCGCGCAGGTCCACGAATGCGACACCACCGTGATCTCGGCGGCGGCCTACCCAGCCGGCCAGGGTTACGGTTTGTCCAATGTGCTCGGAGCGAAGCGATCCGAGGTCATGTGTGCGCAGCACAGCACGCCTTTCTGAAAGAGACAGCAGGAAAACAAGAACTAAAAGTGCTTAGGATCGTTCCGGGAACAATCCCGTCTGAGTTTACCCGTTGGAAAGGCGCACCTCCCCCCATGTCACCGCACCGGCAGCTTCAACGGAGGCTGGGCGTAGTTGACGCCACTGCCATCGGACTGGGATCCATGCTGGGGGCGGGCGTCTTTGTGGTCTTCGCCCCCGCGGCGGGCCTGGCCGGAAACTTCCTGGTCCTCGCCGTGCTCCTGGCTGGTGCGGTGGCGTACTGCAACGCCGTTGCCTCGGCCGAACTGGCCGCGAAGTATCCGGCCAGCGGCGGAACGTACGTCTATGGCCGGAAGCGGCTGGGCGAGTGGCCCGGATTCCTGGCAGGCTGGGGATTCGTTACCGGCAAGACGGCCTCCTGCGCGGCGATGGCGCTCACGTTCGGTTATTACGCCGCACCTTCCTATGCCGTCCCGATTGCCATCGCAGCGGTGGTCGCCCTGACTGCAGTGAACCTGTTCGGCATCACCCGCACCGCGCTCCTGACCAAAATCCTCCTGGGGATTGTGGTGGCCACGCTGGCGTTTGTTGCCGCTGCCGCCATCCTGGGGCCGCATCCGGCCGGAGCGGTGGCCGGCCCCGCCCCGGCTGGTGGAATCGGGGGCGTGTTGCCGGCCGCCGGCCTGATGTTCTTTGCCTTCGCAGGCTACGCCCGGATCGCCACCCTGGGCGAAGAGGTCAGGGATCCCGCGAAGACCATTCCCCGGGCCATCCTGGCCG
Organism: Arthrobacter sp. HMWF013; assembly: GCF_003061105.1. Taxonomy (GTDB): domain Bacteria; phylum Actinomycetota; class Actinomycetes; order Actinomycetales; family Micrococcaceae; genus Arthrobacter. The sequence continues at coordinate 11,584 of NZ_QAIQ01000519.1, read as the reverse complement.
CCCTGGCCGGCGCCTTCGTCATCTATCTCGCCATGGCTGTGCTCCTGCTCAGCCATTTACCCGACGGCCGGCTCGCGGCGTCCACGGCTCCCCTGCTGGACGCCGTGTCCAGCTCGCGGCTCGGGGCCGGCGCGCCGCTGGTCCAGGCCGGTGCGGCCGCAGCATGCCTCGGGGCGCTCCTGGCGCTCATCACCGGCATCGGAAGGACTGCGCTGGCGATGGCCAGGGAACGTGATCTGCCCGGCCCCCTTGCCAGGGTTGGCGGCAAGCACACCGTGCCGTACGTCGCGGAACTGAGCGAGGCCGCCGCCGTGGTGCTCCTGTTGCTGACCACCGATGTGATGACCGTGGTGGGTTTCTCAAGCTTCGGCGTGCTGATCTACTACGCGGTGGCCAATGCCGCGGCCTACACCCTTGAGGAGCACCCGGCCCACGCCCCCAAATGGCTCAACGTGGCGGGCTTCTTCAGCTGCCTGCTCCTGGCCTTCACCCTGCCGCCGGCATCGGTCCTGGGGATGGCCGCCGTCCTGGCAGCCGGAGCAGCAGGCAGGTTCCTGGTGCTCCGGCTCCGCCGCTAGGCTGCGTCAGGCAGGCTGGGCTGCTGCCGTCTCCTGCTCAACGGTGGTGACCTGGACGGTGAGATCTTCCGACGGCGGCGTCCAGATCTCCGGAAAGGCAACCACCTGTTCGCCGGACCGGATGTCCTTCACCTGGTGATTGCCGTCGTCGTCCGTGAACCAGACGAAAGGAATGCCGCGGCGGTCAGCGAACTTGATCTGCTTGCCGAACTTCTCTGCCTTGGCGGCAACCTCCGTGGCTATGCCGCGGCTGCGAAGCTGGGCGGCGACGTCCTGCGCGGAACCCCAGCTGTCGTCATTGGTGAGCGCCACGAGCACCACGGTGGGGACGGAGCGGGAAGCCTTGGCGAGATCCTGGCTGAGGATCCGTGAGACCAGCCGGGTGACGCCGATGGACAGGCCGACCCCGGGGAACTTGCGGTTGCCCTTCGAGGCCAGCGCGTCATACCGGCCGCCCGAGCAGATGGAACCGAGCTGCTCGTGGCCAACCAGCACTGTCTCCACCACGGTGCCGGTGTAATAGTCCAGGCCGCGGGCAATGCTGAGATCGGCAACCACCTTGCCGGGCGCACGCTGCACTGCGGCGTCGATCACCTGTTCGAGTTCGTTCAGGCCTTCCTCGAGCAGGTCGTTGCTGACGCCCAGTGCGCGCACCTCGGCCACAAAGGAGGTGTCTTCGGTGCGGATGGCTGCCAGTTTCAACGCCAGCTGCGCCTGGTCATCGGACGCACCGAGTTCGGTTTTCAGCAGTTCAGCAACCTTGGCGGGGCCGATCTTTTCCAGCTTGTCGATGCTGCGCAGCACACCGGCGGTGTCGTCCAGGCCGATTCCGCGGTAGAAACCCTCGGCCAGTTTCCGGTTATTGATGCGCAGGCGGAAGTCCGGGATGGGCAGGGCGCTGAGTGCTTCCGCGATGACCAGGGCAATTTCAACGTCATATCGGAAGGGCAGTTCGCCGTCGCCAACAACGTCGATGTCCGCCTGCGTGAATTCGCGGGCGCGTCCTTCCTGCGGGCGTTCTCCGCGCCAGACCTTCTGGATCTGGTAGCGCCGGAACGGGAAGGCAAGGTATCCGGCGTTTTCCACAACGTAGCGCGCAAACGGCACCGTCAGGTCGAAGTGGAGTGCAAGTGCGTGGGGATCGGTCTTGCCGGCCCTGGCCGTATCCGCAGAGTCGTCGTCCTCCTGGAGGCGGCTGAGTCCGTACACTTCCTTATCGATCTCGCCCTTGCGCAGCAGCTGTCCGACCGTCTCCACGGCCCGGGTCTCGATGGAACCGAAACCGTGAAGTTCGAATACCGTGCGGAGCGTATCCAGCACATGCAGCTCCACCAGCCGCTCCTCGGGAAGCCACTCGGGGAATCCGGACAAGGAGGCTGTGCGTGCCATGGTGGAAATTCTCCTCTTACTCAGGGTGACCGTTACTTTGCTCCTCATTCCCCCCGAAACGGGGCCAGGAACGGCTGCAGTCCAGTCAGTCATGCATAAACTTATGTGCGGCAGTCAGTTTATGCGCCATCCGCCTGCATCTCTAATGCGGCTTACGGCGTCCCGAAGGCTGCCCCACAGCAACCGTGTCCCGGTTCTTCAACGGACCAGGCGCGGCCCGACACACAGGAGGATCCTTGGCGGCGAGTTCACGCAGTGCCCGCGAAGCCAAACGGCGCATCCAGCAGATGGAGGCAAAGCGC
>NZ_QAIQ01000519.1:3942-9305 GCF_003061105.1 Arthrobacter sp. HMWF013 | reverse complement strand
CGCCGCTGTGGTGCTCGCCGTCGTGCTTCAACTCACTGCCTTCTCAGGCAACCCCACCGAGGACGAGTTCGCGGCGCTGGAAGCCGGACTGTCGAGCCCTTCCGCGACAGCCACTCCGTCTGCACAGCCAACCAACGGTCCTGACATTCCGGCGGCGGACACAGCTGCCGGCAAGGTATTCACCGGCGAAATGACCCTCAACGGAAACGCGCTGGGCGTGGAGATCGACGGCACCAAGGCACCCCAGGCCGCCGCGGTTCTCAAGGCACTGTCGGACGGGGGTTCCTACAACGGGAGCGCCTGCCACCGCCTGACCACGGGCGAAACATTCAGCCTTCTGCAGTGCGGTGGAGCGAGTGCCTCTGCCGATCCCGACTACACCTGGGGCCCTCTGGAAAACACGCCGGCCGACAACACCTATCCGGCCGGGACCATCGCGGTGGCGCGTTCAGGCGACAACGCCTACGGAAACGGCAAGCAGTTCTTCATTGTCTATAAAGACACAGTGATTCCGGCAGATTCCGCCGGGGGCTATACGGTGGTGGGCAAGGTGACCTCCGGACTTGAGACAGTGACCAACATTGCTTCCGCCGGCATCACCCCCGGTTCCAACGCCACGGACGGCGCACCCGCGCAGCCCGTCACGATAGACTCGTTTTCTCTGAAGTAGGAAGCCCGGCCTTATTGGCTGCGGTGCAGCACATGAGTATTTCCCTCCAAGCGAAAGACTTTTAGCGGTGACAGACAGTCAGAAATCCGACGAAACAGCAGCTGACCTGACCGAAGCGACGGCCCCCGTTGCTGACCAGGCAGCAGCTGACCCGGCCACGGTTGAAGAAACCGTGGAGCAAGAGCGCGCAGCCGAGGAACCCGTGGCTGAAGCCGACACGGCCGCACCGGCCCCGGTTGACGGGGAAAGTGCCGGCGGTAGCGAGGCCACGCCTGCCGCAGCTGTTGAAGCCCAGGCCCAGGACAGCGCCGACACGCCCGCCCAGGTTGAAGCGCCCGAGACCGCCACGGCTACGGCTACGGCTACGGCTACGGCTACGGAAGAGGAAAGCCCCGCGCAGGAGGCAGCAGCCCCGGCCGTTCGTGCAGCCGCGCCTGCACCCGCGCCGCGTCCCGCACCGTCACCGGCGGCTTTCGCCGCACGGCCCAAGCCGGCAGCGGCTGCTCCGGCCGCCGCACCTGCGCCGGTTGCGTCCGCGACGTCACTGGCGGAAGCTTCCCGCTGGGGCCGCGTCGAAGGCGACGGCCACGTCTTCCTGACCGTCGACGGCGAAGAGCACCCGGTAGGCCAGTACCCCGACGTCAGCAATGACGAGGCCCTTGCCTATTTCGCCCGCAAGTATGACGACATCGTCGCCCAGATCGTGCTCCTCGAACAGCGAGTCAGCTCCAAGGCGCCGAGCACGGACATGCAGAAGACCGTCACCCACCTGCGCGAGCAACTGGCTGAGCGGAACATGGTGGGAGACCTCCGCGCCGCCGAAGCACGCCTTGATGCCCTTTCCGGGCAGATTTCGGAGCTCGAAAAATCTGAGAAGGCAGAGCACGACGCCGTCCGCGCCGCCGAACTCGCTGCCCGCGAGTCAATCGTGGCCGAGGCAGAGGAGATCTCCGGCCAGGATCCCGCGCAGATCCAGTGGAAGACCTCCAGCGCCCGGATGAACGAGCTGTTCGAGAGCTGGAAGACCGCCCAGAAGAGCGGGGTCCGGCTGGGACGCAGCAACGAGGACGCGTTGTGGAAGCGGTTCCGTGCCGCCCGCACTGTCTTTGACCGCCACCGCCGTGCGTACTTCTCCCAGCTGGACAGCACCAACTCCGCTGCGAAGACGGCCAAGGAGAAGCTCATTTCCGAGGCGGAATCACTGTCTTCCTCCACGGACTGGGGTTTCGCGGCAGGTGAGTACCGGCGCCTGATGGATGAGTGGAAGGCCTCACCGCGGGCCAGCCGCAAGGACGACGACGCCCTGTGGGCGCGTTTCCGTGCCGCCCAGGACGTGTTCTTCACGAACCGGCAGGCAGCCAACGAAGAGATCGACCAGGAATATGCTGCCAACCTCACGGTGAAGGAAGCGCTCCTGCTCGAAGCCAATGCCATCCTGCCGGTCAAGGATCTCGCGGCCGCCAAGAAGGCACTGCAGTCCGTCCGCGACCGGTGGGAAGAGGCCGGCAAGGTTCCCCGCGCCGACATGGGACGGATCGAAGCCGGACTCCGCAAGGTGGAGGACGCCGTCCGCCACGCAGAAGAGGAAAACTGGCAGCGCTCCAACCCCGAGACGAAGGCGCGCACCAACAGCGCCCTGTCACAGCTGGAGGCAGCTATCGCCGGCCTGCAGGACGATCTGGCGAAGGCTGAAAAGCTGGGCGACCAGCGGAAGATCAAATCCGCCAAGGAAGCCCTCGAGGCACGGCAGGCCTGGCTCGACCAGATCCAGCGGTCCGCCAGCGAACTGTCCTAGAACTCAAGCCGCCACGCGGTCCAGGCCCGGCTCCGGTTATCCACATAACCGGCGCCGGGCCTGGGCGTTTAACGGGCAGGCGCGGCAGGATGGACGGATGGCCACACCGTCACCACCGCAATACCCTGAGCTGTACTCGCCGGGGCGTCCGTTCGCCTGGCCGGAGCTTCAATCGCTGGCCGCAGACGGTATTCTGACGCAGTTCCACCAGCACGGCTTCACGCTCCCGGAAGCACCCGCTTCACCCCAACTGCGGGCCAGGGCAGCCGCCAATGCAGTTCCCGCGGCCGTGAGGCAACGGGTGGTGGCCGGGCGGATGACGGCGGCCTGGATCTACGGCTGCGCGGCGGAGCCGGACAAACTGGCGCTGCTGGTGGATGCGAAACGGCGGATTTCAGGCCTTCGGAACACCCGGGGCTGCACTCTCCACGAGGTCAGGCTCGGCCCGTTTGACGTCGTCAGCATGGGCGGGCTCATGGTGTCCAGTCCGCTCCGCACCGCAGTGGACATTGCCCTGCATGTAGAGGCCCACCGCGCCTTGCCTGCCCTGGCCGGTCTGCTGGCGCGGCCGGAAAAGGACGTCCGCCTCCGCCTGCTGGTTTTGGCCATCGAGGCCACCCCCAGGGTCCCGCACAAGAGGGCGGCCCTGGAGAAGCTCGCCCTGCTAGCTCCGGCGCTTATTGCCGGTGGTCCGGTAGACGTCGAAGACGCCATCGATCCGCCGGACGGCACTGAGGACGTGGTTGAGGTACTTGGGGTCCCCCATCTCAAAGGCGAACCTTGAGATGGCCACACGGTCGCTGGAGGTGTTCACACTGGCGGCCAGGATGTTGACGTGGTTCTCCGAGAGCACACGCGTGACGTCGGAAAGCAGGGACTTCCGGTCCAGTGCCTCCACCTGGATCTCCACGAGGAAGACACTGGACTGGGTGGGTGCCCAGTCGACGTCCACAATCCTGTCCGGCTGGTCCTTCAGGTCCGAGATGTTGGTGCAGTCGGTCCGGTGCACGGAAACGCCGGAGCCGCGCGTGACGAACCCCAGGATCGGGTCCGGCGGAACAGGCGTACAACAGCGGGCCAGCTTCACCCAGACGTCGCCGACGCCACGCACCACCACGCCGGAATCGGAGAACTTGGTCTTCGCCACATGGGTGGGAATGCTGACTTCACTGACGTCTTCGTCGGTGCTCTCGCTGCCGCCGAGGCTTTCGACGAGCTTCTCCATGACGGACTGGGCTGACGTGTGGCCGTCACCCACCCCGGCGTAAAGCCCGGAGATATCCACGTACTTGAACTCGGCAGCCACTGCGGCGAGGGCCTCGTGGGTCATCAGCCGCTGCAGGGGCAGGTTCTGCTTCCGCATGGCGCGGGTCAGCAGTTCCTTGCCGCGGTCAATCGCTTCCTCGCGCCGTTCCTTGCTGAACCATTGACGGATCTTGTTCCGCGCGCGGGCGCTCTTGACGAAATGCTGCCAGTCCTGGCTGGGACCGGCACCTTCGGCCTTGGAGGTGAAGATCTCCACCCAGTCGCCGTGGTTGAGCTCGCTGTTGAGCGGAACCAGCTTGCCGTTGACCCGGGCTCCGATGGTCCGGTGCCCAACCTCGGTGTGCACGGCGTAGGCAAAATCCACCGGAGTTGATCCGGCCGGCAGGGCCATGACTTCGCCCTTGGGTGTGAACACAAAAACTTCGCGGGCGTTGATCTCGAACCGCAGCGAATCAAGGAACTCCCCGGGATCGGAGGTTTCCTGCTGCCAGTCCACCAGGGACCTGAGCCAGCCCATGTCGCCGTCGCGCGGACTGCCCGGGCCAACAGCCGTGCGGTTGGGCTGGTCCTTGTACTTCCAGTGCGCGGCCACACCGTACTCGGCCCGGCGGTGCATTTCGTGCGTCCTGATCTGGATTTCCACGGGTTTGCCGCCCGGGCCGATCACCGTGGTGTGGAGTGACTGGTACATATTGAACTTTGGCATGGCGATGTAGTCTTTGAACCGCCCCGGCAGGGGGTTCCACCGCGAATGCATGGTGCCCAGGGCCGCGTAACAGTCGCGGACAGAGTCCACGAGCACCCTGACGCCCATAAGGTCATTGATGTCGTCGAAGTCTTTGTCCCGGACCACCATTTTCTGGTAGATCGAGTAGTAATGCTTGGGCCGGCCCGTGATGGTGGCTTTGATCTTGGCGGCACGGAGGTCTTCGGTGATCTGGTCCCGGATGACGCTGAGGCTCTTCTCCCGCTCCGGAGTGCGGTCCCCCACCATCCGCACAATTTCCTCATAGACCTTCGGGTAGAGGGCTGCGAAGGACAGGTCTTCCAGCTCCCACTTGATGGTGTTCATACCCAGCCGGTGGGCCAGGGGTGCAAAGATCTCGAGGGTTTCGCGGGCTTTCCTGGCCGATGACTCCGCGGACACGAACCGCCAGGTCCGTGCGTTATGGAGCCTGTCCGCGAGTTTGATCATGAGGACACGGATGTCCTTGGCCATGGCCACGACCATCTTGCGGACGGTCTCGGACTGCGCGGCTTCACCGAAGCTGACCTTGTCCAGTTTGGTCACACCGTCCACCAGCATGGCGACCTCAGGACCGAAGTCCCGCTTCAGGTCCGCCAGGGTGTAGGAGGTGTCCTCAACGGTGTCGTGGAGCAGGGCGGCAGCGAGGGTGGTGCCGCTGAGGCCCAGTTCGGCGAGGATCGTGGCGACAGCCACCGGGTGGGTAATGTACGGATCGCCGCTCTTGCGCTTTTGCCCGCGGTGGCAGCGCTCGGCCACCTCGAAGGCACGCTGGATGAGATCGAAGTCTTCCTTGGGATTGTTCGCCCGGACCGTTCTGAGCAAAGGCTCAAGGATGGGTGAATAGCTGGCGGCCGTGAATCCCGTCAGCCGGGCAAGCCGGGAGC
>NZ_QAIQ01000519.1:0-3932 GCF_003061105.1 Arthrobacter sp. HMWF013 | reverse complement strand
CCGGGACTACCTGTCCGGGGCGTGCGGAAGCAGCAAGCCCGGTCTGTGGCCCGTGGCCTGGATTCTCATCCCCGCCTGCGGCTGGCGCCGACGCCGAACGCTCTTCCAATGAAGCACCCCTCACACCTGTTTAATTACCTCAGTCTATTCCCCCGTCAGTTCACTTCTCTAACCGGCGGCTTAAAAGGCGAAGGGCCGGCCGGCGTCGGTATTCCGACGCCGGCCGGCCCGGTAAATATTGGGGTCAGGCCCCTGCCGGGGCAGCCGAAAAGTCCGTGCGGGCAGTGCCCTCGGCGCGCCGGTGCTCGACCCGTTTTGCCTGCTTCACAAGGTCAGGTTCGTTCTGCCGCAGCCACGCATACATCGGCGCCGCAACAAAGATGGTGGCAGCCGTTCCGATCAGGATTCCCACAAACAGTGCCAGGGAGAGATCCCGGAGGGTTCCCGCACCAAGCAGGCCAGCACCGATGAACAGGATGGCACCCACCGGAAGAATGGCAACCATCATGGTGTTGATGGAGCGGACCAAGGTCTGATTCACGGCGAGGTTCACTTCCTCGGCGAAGGTGCGCCGGGTCGACGCCGACAGGTCCACCGTGTTTTCACGGATCTTGTCGAACACCACCACCGTGTCGTACAGCGAATAGCTGAGCACTGTCAGGAACCCGATGATGGCCGATGGAGTGACCTCAAAGTCGCTGAGCGCGTACACGCCCGCGGTAATGAACATCGTGACGAGCATGCCTGCAATGGCCGACATCGACATCTTCCAGGTCCGGAAGTAGAGCGCCATGAGGACCGCCGCGAGGAGGACGAAAACCACCAGGCCGATCAGGGCCTGCTTGGTAACGTCAGCGCCCCAGGTCGGTCCTACGAACGTGGACGTCACCTCGTTGTCCGTAACGCCGTAGGCCGAGGTCAGACCCGCCTTGATCTTGAGGGTCTCGTCCTCGGTGAGTTTGTCGGTCTGGATCCGCATGGTGCTGCCGGCCACGTTGGCCACGCGGGGAATGGCGTCAGGCACTACATCCTGGACCGCCTTCTCCCCTGCGTTGGCATCGGTGGTCTTGACGTTGGAAACCGTGAACTCGGAACCGCCGCGGAATTCGATGCCAAGGTTGAATCCGCCCTTGGCTACCGGGATGAGGATGGACAGGGCCACCGCCACCGCCGCGATAATGAACCAGATTTTCTTGGCTCCCACAAAGTTGTAGGAGCGCTTGCCGGTGTAGAGCTCGTTGCCGAAAGTGGCGAAGCTGCTGGACATTACTTGTTCTCCTTGGCTGCGCCCTTGGAGGAGCCCGTAAGCTGCTCCTGCTTTTCGGCGAGGCGGCGCTCGGCGATGGTCATCCGGCGTTCGGCCTCAGCCGCTGCGCCGGTGTTCTTGGCCCGAACCACGGCGGGCTTGGCCTCGGGTGTCCGGAGGCGCCCTGCACCGCGGTAAAGCGGGACGACGCCGAGGCGCTTGGGGTCAAGGCCGGAGAAGGGGTGGCCTTCGCCGAAGAACTTGGTCCGCGCCAGCAACTGCAGTGTCGGGTGGGTGAACATAAAGACGACGATGAGGTCGGCAATGGCGGTCAGGCCCAGGGTGAAGGCGAAGCCACGGACGTTGCCCACGGCCACAAAGTAGAGCACCAAGGCGGCCAGCAGGTTCACGGCCTTGGAGGCCAGAACAGTGCGCTTGGCGCGCTTCCAGCCGTTTTCGACGGCGGAGACCAGTCCCCGGCCCTCACGCAGTTCGTCGCGGATACGTTCGAAGTAGACAATGAACGAGTCCGCGGTCTGGCCGATTGCCACGATGATGCCTGCGACGCCGGCCAGTGAGAGCCGGTAATTTTCGGTCCACCCAAGGATGGCAATGGCGAGATACGTCAGTGCACCTGCCACCACCAGCGATGCGATGGTGACCAGGCCCAGGGCGCGGTATTGGAAGAGCGAATACACCACCACCAGCAGAAGGCCGATGACACCGGCCAGGAGGCCCATCCGCAGCTGTTCGCCACCCAGGGTGGCCGAGATCTGCTGTTCGCTCTGGATCTCGAAGCTGATGGGAAGTGCGCCGAACCGCAACTGGTCGGACAGCGCCTTGGCCGTCTGCTCAGTGAAGTTACCGGTGATCTGGGGCCGGCCGTCGGTGATGACTGCCAGTGACCGCGGAGCCGAAATGACCTGATCGTCCAGGACAATGGCGAACTGCGCCTTGGGATCGGTTCCGGCTTCGCCGCCTGCGGCAACGTAGAACTCATTCAGGCGCTGGGTGACGTCCTTGAACTTGGCGGTTCCTTCGTCGTCGAACTGGATGTTGACCGCCCACTGGTTCGTGACGGCGCCCTGGGAACCCTGCTGGAGCTGGAAGGAAGACGTGACGATGTTGCTGCCCTTGACCTCAACGGGACCAAGGATGTACTTCAGCGCCGGAGCGGTGGCGGTGGCAGGCTCGCACGTGACCAGCGGCTTGGCGGGGTCCGAGCGTTCCTGCTTGTCCTGGGACGGGTTGTCACAGTCAAGGGTCTCGAACTGGCGGTAGAGCTCAGGCGTAATCCAGTTGGTGTCGCTGCTGTTGGCGGGTTCCGCGGTGGGCTTCGGCAGCTGGTCCTCAGGAGTGAGTGACTCAGCCGGAACGGCCGCACCCGCTCCGTTCAGGATGACCGGGCGGAAGTTCATGTCCGCGGAGGCCTGGATCAGGGCCCGTGTCTGGCTGGACGGAGTACCGGGAAGGCTGACCACAACGTTGCGGCCGGACTGTGTACTGATTTCCGCTTCAGCAACACCGGAGCCGTCCACGCGCTGACGGATGATGGCCACGGCCTGGTTGAGCTGCTCTTCGTTGATGTCCGAACCGCCCTCGACCTTGGGCGCCAGGATCATCTGGGTGCCGCCTTCAAGGTCCAGTGCCAGCTTGGGCGCCCAGCTTGCCTGTCCGGCAACGGTGCCGCCGGCCAGGACGGCGGTCAGCACGGCGAGGATTACGCCGAGCCACACCAGGACCCGCAGGCCTGGTTTCTTAGGGCCAGTTCGTGCCATTGAAAGATCTTTCTCTTATGTACGGAAGAACCACCGCAGGGAGCTGATGCTCCCCCGGCGGCAATCCCCAAGCCGTAGACGTATTGCTAGCGCGTGCCGTACTGCGCGGACTAGATGTCCTTTTTGCCCTCGTCGTTAAGGCGCTTGAGGGTCTCGTCCGGTGTCTCTGCCGTAGCCGACGGAGTAGCTGTTGCCGCCGGGGCAGCTGTAGCCGACGGAGCGGCCGTGGCCGCGGGAGTGCCGGCATCATGGGCGGTCAGCGAGGAAGCATCATCCGGAACAACGGTGGGCTCGTCCTCAGCAACGACGGCAGGCTCCACGATCTTGGTGACGGCCTGGCGGTGAACGGTGGCCAGGTTCCCGGGAGAGAGTTCCAGGACCACCTTGTTTTCGGCGTCATCCATGGAGACGATCCGGCCGAAGAGTCCAAAGGTGGTCATGACCTCAACGCCGGGAGCGAACTGGGACTGCAGCTGTGCCTGCTGCTCCTTGGTCTTCTTGTTCCGGCGGAACATCATGAAGATAAAGACTCCGAGCATTGCGAACAAGACGATGTTCATTGGATCCACAGGGAAGATTCCGTTCTGTACTGGCGTATCGGGTGTTTGGCTGCGTCCGCTTTGTTCCACCTTGGAAGAAAATCGTGCCTGGCAGGCATCGGCTGGTCAGAGCCGCCGGCGGGAACAAAGACCCGAACGTGCCGGGTGTCATACCCAGTCTAAAGGGAAAAGCTGAAAGGACAGGCCTATTCGCTGTTCGGCGCCCATGCGGCGGCGGGCCCGCTGCTTTCCGGGTCCGCTTCGAACAGATCAAGCGGCTCCTGGGCAAAAACCCCGGCCGGGACGGCATAACCCAAATGCGTCCAGGCGGGGGCCATCGCAATGCGGCCCCGCGGCGTCCTGCCCAAC
>NZ_QAIQ01000004.1 GCF_003061105.1 Arthrobacter sp. HMWF013 | reverse complement strand
ACCAGCATCGGGAAGTCGCGGGAGGGCAGGCAGTCGCCGTACCAGGAGGATTTCAGCGACCCGCCCCGGCCGAAGACGTCCAGCAGGGGCAGTTCCAGCGTCATCTCCGGCGTCGGGACGCCTACGAGGACCACGCGGCCGGCGAGGTCGCGTGCGTAGAAGGCCTGCTTGTACGTTTCGGGGCGGCCGACGGCGTCAATCACCACGTCAGCTCCATTGCCTCCCGTGAGGGCGCGGATGGCTTCGATGGGGTCTTCCTTGCTGGAGTCGATGCCGTGCGTGGCACCCAGCGACTTGGCCATTTCGACCTTATTGGCGTCGATGTCGACGGCGATGATGGTGGTGGCGCCGGCCAGCTTGGCGCCGGCGATCGCGGCGATACCCACGCCGCCGCAGCCGATCACGGCCACGGACTCGCCGCGCTTGACCTCGCCGGTGTTGATGGCGGCGCCGATGCCTGCCATCACGCCGCAGCCCAGCAGGCCCACGGCGGCAGCATCAACTTCGGGGTCCACCTTGGTGCACTGCCCGGCGGCAACCAGGGTCTTCTCTGCGAAGGCGCCGATGCCCAGGGCGGGGGAGAGTTCGGTGCCGTCCTCAAGAGTCATCTTCTGCGTGGCGTTGGCCGTGTTGAAGCAGTACTGCGGCTGGCCCTTGGCGCAGGCCCGGCATTCGCCGCAGACAGCACGCCAGTTCAGGATCACCCGGTCACCGGGTGTAACAGAGGTGACGTCGGGGCCTACTGCGCTGACCACGCCGGTTGCTTCATGGCCCAGCAGGAAGGGGAAGTCGTCGTTGATTCCGCCCTGCTTGTAGTGCAGGTCCGTGTGGCAGACGCCGCAGGTGAGGATGTCCACCAGCGCTTCGCCCGGTCCCGGATCCGGCACCAGAATGGTCTCCACTGACACCGGAGCGTTCTTTTCCCTGACAATCACTGCTTGTACTTCATGCACCATTGGCTGGCGTCCCTCTTCTGAGTCCGGAGACTCGCTTGTCCGTTATGTAAGAACTAGTTGTTCTGGGGAAGCCGAACAGCTGCATGCCCCGCCGTAGCTCCTAGAGTCTTTGTATCTTCGCGTCGGAGCCACGGCGTTC
>NZ_QAIQ01000055.1 GCF_003061105.1 Arthrobacter sp. HMWF013 | reverse complement strand
CCCGGACCTTTTGGTCCGGGAAGTGAGCGGGGCCGGCGACGAGGAGGTCTTCGAGACCAAGGCCTCTCCCCCAGCCGTCGCCGGCCCTCTGACCGCCACAATGACCGTTCCCGCAGGGTCTCCCGGCAGGTCAGCAGCGGGTCCGAAATGAAGATCTCCTCCCAGCCGTCGGCTGCGCATACGTCGGCCGGCCGCCGTCCAGGACCGGCCCACACCGCCCAGCATGCCACTCCCTTCCCCGCCCAACGTCCGGGCCCCGCGCCCGCCCAGGACAACACCAGTAAGGCCAGAGCCGAAAGCCCCATCCCTGTCGGCTATATCCCTGACCTGGTCACAGGTGCAGAAACCCTGGCGGAATCCTTGGAAATCCTGGTCCAGATGGCCGCCGCCACGCTGGGCAGAAGCACAGGAACCCGGGTGGATTGCGGCCTGTTCCTGAACCGGATCAAGCGTGGCACTGCCACCGCCGGCACCGGCATCAGGACCGCCAGGTTGGCGCGGCTGGAGCAGGAGGTGCGTGAGGGCCCCCTGGCCGAGGCGCTTGCGGGCAGCGGCACAGTAGCCATGAACCACGCAGCCACCGACTTCCGCTGGGCACGCTACCGCCCTCACCTGCAGGATGCCGGGTTCAACAGCGTGCTGGCCTTACGGATTCGCCTCGATGAAGGAGCTGAGGCAGCTCTCGCGTACTTCTCCACGGAAGTCCAGGCCTTTCCGCTTCCGGTGATCACCGAGGCCCGAACTTTCGCTGACGCAGCCGCCCACGGGCTGAAGCTGGTTCTGGAACTGGACTCGGCCAGGACCCGGGCTTCGGACCTCAAGTCCGCGTTGGAAAGCCGCACGTCCATCGACATCGCCTGCGGGGTGATCATGGCCCAGAACAGGTGCTCCTACAACGACGCGGTCGCCATCATCGCCAAGGCCTCGAGCCACCGGAACATCAAGCTCCGCCGGGTCGCGGAGGGCATCCTGGAAAACCTTCCCGGCGGCGCACCCAGCACCCATTTCGAGCACTAGGCACGCCGCCTTCGGGTAGATCCGGCCGGCTCGCCTCGGACGCCCCTGTGCGCATGATGACGCCGTTCCGCTTAAGCCAAAGAAGGCCAGGGACGCTTGCCCCTGGCCTTCTCAGCGAAGGACCCCGCGGCACGAGTCAAGTTACGCGGAGGCCTTCTTCCCGGCTCCACATTGTGGGAACCGAAAAGCTGCTGAGACAAAGATAATAGACAGCATGCTTATAATCCAAATCACATCGTGAACAGGGCGGCACCCAGCGACTTAAAAGAACACCCAGCGACTTAAAAGAAGAAGACCAGAAGCAGACTCGCTTCTGGTCTTCCCCGCGGGTGGGCCCTGTGGGGCTCGAACCCACGACCCACGGATTAAAAGTCCGATGCTCTACCAACTGAGCTAAAGGCCCCAGCCGACGGTCAAACGACCCATCAGCCCAGTCCATTTCTGAACGTTAAACACTCTACCGCACGCACGCGGCCGCTTTGGCACGCTGGTCCGGGCCGGCGTCGTACGTTCAGGGACCCCGACGAACAGCGATGCGGGTCGCTGCTGCGTCCCGGCCGCAGCAACTCTCGATTTCCCGCGGGGCACAGGAGTAGCGTGGGGGCATGAGCGAACAAACAGGAGCCTTTCACTACGGCGGCGCCAACAGGCATCACAAGCCGAAACCGTTCGCGCCCATTGACTTTGAGCCCTTCGCCGGCGGCGCGGATCCCGCCCGCGTCTCGGAGGCTGCGCACCTCGCTGCCCAGGCACTGGTCCGCCACGGCCGCGACAGCGATGACCCCGTCGTCACCGAACGGCTGGTGAAACTCGCCGACGAACAGGGCCTGGAAGCCATCGCCGAGATGTGGGCCGAGAGCCCGGCCCGGTCCCTCCCTGGTGCGCTGTGGCGGCTGTACGCCATCCGGGCCGCGACCGTCCAGGACCCGGAACGGATTTCGGTGTACTTCCGCGCAGGAAAAGACACAGCCCAGGTCTCCAACGTGGTTGCCGGCGCCGCCGAGCCTCCGGGCGCCGAAGAAATGCGGACCATGGCCGACGCCATCCTGTCCGGAGCGTTCGACGGCGAGTTCGACGTCGCGCTGGAGCGGTCCGCCGCGTTCTGCCGGGTAGTGGCCCTCGGCCAGGCGACCCTCGCCGACGGCGCCGAGCACGGCAACGAAGCCCACGCGAGCAAGCTCACGCGGAACTCCCACCAGCTGGTGAAGACAGCCGAGGATCTGGAACACGCGGCAAATGCCTGGCGGCTCGGAGAGCTCGACTGACCCACCGTGGCCCATCTGTCAATGTTGACTTGAGCCAACCAACGTAGAACACTGAAACTGGTGTCGAGCCGCGAAACCCCCGGGCTTCAACAATTAGCCGCCTAGAGCGGCCTACCGCCGAGAGGCGTATCCGGTTCGGCACCATTTTTCTGCGTGTTTCCAGGCTCAGAGACGGACTCCCAGGTACGGCCCGGTAGAATCAACAACAGCTGCTGGCCTGCGTGGATTCACAAGTGGGCGGCCCCCGAACCAGTACATCGCCCGGAGACCGGTACCCCACGTGAAGCTGAGCCTTTTCCCCCAAGAGCCCGCTGGGCTGACGCTGCTCTCGAGCATGGCGCAGCAAATCGTGCATGCCAGCGCCACCATGGCGGAAATCCTTGGTGTCCCCGCAACCGAGCACGCGAAGCTCGTGGACGACATGCACAACCACGAGGCCAAATCCGACGAACTGCACTTCGCTTTGCTGACCCACATGCGCACGAGCTTCGTCAACCCCCTTCCCCGCGAGGACATGTACACGCTCTCCCGGTACCTCAACGAAGCGCTCGAAAGCCTCGACTCCGCTGCCGAGCTCGTGTACCTGTACAAGCTGGAGCGGCTGCCCAAACGCGCGGCGGACCAGCTTGAGATCATCAGCCGGCAGGCCGAACTGACAGTGGATGCCATGCGCCGGCTCAACAACCTTGATGACCTCGAGGACTACTGGATTGAGATCCTCAGGCTTGCCAAACGGGCGGAGCGGACGCACAGGATCTGGGTGGCCGACATGATCCGGGAAATGAAATGGGCACAGTATTCCCGGAACCGCGATGTCGCGAACCAGCTGGTTGAGGTCACCAAAGGCATGCGCCGCGTCGCCACGCAGGTAGGCAGCATTATCGTCAAGGAATCATGACGTGACAGCCGTGATTTTCGGCGTAGTGGTCCTGTTGACCGCTACGTTTGCGTTCCTCAACGGCTTCCGCGACGTCTCCACGTCGGTGGCGCTTGCGGTCCGCACCCGCGCCCTCACGCCCAGTGTGGCCGTCCTCCTGGCCGCCCTGTTCAACTTCCTGGGCGCCCTGCTCAGTGCCACTGCGGCCGTGGCCGTCAGCCACACGTGGATCCACCTGCCCGAGGGCGACAGCGGCCTCAGCATCCTGCTGGCGGGCCTGGCCAGCGCCTCGGCCTGGGGCGTGCTCATGTGGTGGCGCGGCATCCCTGCCTCGTCCACCCACGCCCTGGTGGGCGGACTGGCCGGGGCCGGACTTGCCAGCCTGGCGGTGGGCGGTGCGGGCGTGGGCGGCGTGGACCGGTCCCTGATGCTCCAGGTGGGCCTTCCGCTGTTGCTATCGCCCGTCATCGCCTACGTGGGCGCGTACCTGCTGGTTTTTCCCGCCACGTGGGCGGCCCGTTACACGCAGCCCAACGTGGTGAACCAGCGGTTCCGCCGCAGCCAGGCCATCGCTGCCGGAGCGGTGGCTTTCGGCCACGGGCTGCAGGATGGCCAGCGTGTGGGCGCAGTATTGCTGCTTGCGCTGTTCGCGGGCGGCTATTCCGACGGCGATACGATCCCCGTGTGGGTAGCCCTGTTCTCCGCGGTGATGTTGACGGTGGGAACGCTATGTGGTGGGTGGCGGATCTCGCACACCATCGGCTACAAAATCACCCGTGTCGACCCCCTGCGTGGTTCCGTTGCCCAGATCTACAGCGCATTGATGCTGTTCCTCGGTGCCATTGCCCTGCAACTCCCACTCTCCACCACCCACACGGTGACCTCGTCCGTTTTGGGGGCCGGCGAGAACCAGCACTTCGCCGTCACCAACCGGAAGCTCGTCATGCAGATTTTCGGGCTGTGGATCCTCACACCTCTGGCAGCCGCGGCCGGCGCCTTCGTGTTCGCCCTCGCCTTGTCACCCCTGGGCGCGTAGCCGGACGCTTAAACGCCGCATCGACTGCTCCGTCAGCGCCCTTGCGTGCTTTCACAAGGGGGTGTCCGAACAGTCGATGCAGTGATGATGCGGTGGGTGGCCCCACGCCGGCGAGGGCCCCTGCCTGAGCTTGCGAAGGGTGGGAGCCGGTGGGGCTTATCCGAAGCGGCCGGAGACGTAGTCCTCCGTGGCCTTCACCGTGGGGTTGCTGAAGATGTTCTGGGTGTTGCCGTATTCGATCAGCTTGCCCGGCTTGCCGGTGCCGGCGATGTTGAAGAAGGCCGTCTTGTCCGAGACGCGGGCTGCCTGCTGCATGTTGTGGGTCACGATCACCACGGTGTACTGGTCCTTGAGCTCATTGATGAGGTCTTCGATGGCCAGGGTGGAGATCGGGTCCAGCGCCGAGCACGGCTCGTCCATCAGGATCACCTGGGGTTCAACAGCAATGGCCCGTGCGATGCAGAGCCGCTGCTGCTGGCCGCCTGACAGGCCGGAGCCGGGCTTTTCCAGCCGGTCCTTGACCTCGTTCCACAGGTTGGCGCCTTTCAGGGAACGCTCCACCAGGACGTCAGCCTCGCCTTTGGAGATCTTTTTGTTGTTCAGCTTCACACCGGCAAGCACGTTGTCGCGGATGGACATGGTGGGGAACGGATTGGGCCGCTGGAATACCATGCCGATCTGGGCGCGGACCGATACCGGGTCAACGCCGGGGCCGTAGAGGTTGTCGCCGTCCAGCAGGACTTCGCCTTCCACCCGGGCACCGGGGAGGACCTCGTGCATACGGTTCAGGGTGCGCAGGAAAGTGGACTTTCCACAGCCTGAAGGACCGATGAACGCCGTCACGGACTTGGCCTCGATATTGATGCTGACGTCCTCCACGGCCAGGAAATCGCCGTAGTACACGTTCAGGTCTTTGACGTCGATGCGCTTAGACATGGTGTTCCTTCACTTGCTTTGGATATGAAATAGCTTGGCAGGGCCGGCTTCCGGAGGGAAGTGTCAGCGGCCGGTCTTGGGGGCGAATGCCTTGGCGATCAGCCGGGCACCGAGGTTCAGGACCATCACCAGGATGATCAGGACCAGGGCTGCGCCCCACGCACGCTGTGAGGACGGATCCGGATTCGCCGGCGACGTGGGGTTCAGGATCTGGGTATAGATGAACGTGGGCAGGGAGGCCATCCAGCCACCGAACACGTTGCTGTTGATGCTGGTGGCGAATCCGGCGGTGACCAGGATGGGCGCCGTCTCACCGATCACGCGGGCGATCGCAAGGGTGACGCCGGACGCGATGCCGGAGATCGCCGTCGGAATGACCACCTTGAGGATGGTGCGCCACTTCCGCACGCCGAGGGCGTACGCGGCCTCGCGCAGTTCGTTGGGGACGATCTTGAGCATTTCCTCGCTGGAACGCACCACCACCGGGATCATCAGGACCGCGAGGGCGACGGCGGCAACGGCACCGGTTTTGGTGCCCGGTCCCACAACGGCGAAGAAGAAGGCTGCGGCGAACAGGCCGGCGACGATCGACGGGATGCCGGTCATCACGTCAACGAAGAACGTGATGGCCCGGGCCAGCCGGCCGTCGTTGCCGTACTCCACCAGGTAGATGGCGGTCAGCAGGCCCACGGGCACGGAGATCACCGTGGCGACCAGCGTGATCTGGATCGTGCCAATCAATGCGTGGTAGATGCCGCCGATCACCGGCGCACCCTCTTCAACGGCCTTGTTGTCGTAGACGCCCGTGACGCCGTTCATGGAGCTGGTGAGGAAGCCCGGCGAGATGAGGCCGGGGATGCCGTTGACCAGCACGGTCCAGATCACGGAGATCAATGGCAGCAGTGCGATCAGGAATGAGCCCACCACCAGGCAGGTGGCCAGCTTGTCCTTGGCTTTGCGGGAGCCCTCGACCACGCCGCTCCAGCCCACCAGTCCGGCGGCGAAGAGGATGGCCGAAACAATTCCCCAGCCGAAGGCGTTGAAGCCGATCAGCGCCAGGATGGCAGCCCCGATGATGAGCGCCAGGGCCAGGACGACGTAAGGCGCGAAGGGGGGCAACTGACCCTTGGTCAGGGCTGAGCGCTTGCTGCGCACCGGAGTAAGAGTGGAGGACATTTAGTTTGCTCCCGAGAATTCTTTGTGCCGGCTGATGATCCAGCGGGCGATCATGTTCACGGCAAGCGTGATGAGGAACAGCACCAGGCCGGCGGCAATCAGGGTGCTGACCTTGAGGCCGCTGGCTTCGGGGAAGTTCAGGGCGATTTCAGCGGCGATGGTCTGGTTGCCGGATGTGATCAGGCTGGCGGTCAGGGCCCCCGAGGAGAGCACCAGCGCCACGGCCATGGTCTCGCCGAGCGCGCGGCCCAGCCCGAGCATCACGGCACTGATGATGCCGGGGCGCGCGAACGGGAGGACCGACATCTTGATCATTTCCCAGCGCGTGGCGCCCAGGGCCAGCGCGGCTTCTTCGTGGAGCTTGGGGGTCTGCAGGAAGATTTCGCGGCTCAGGGACGTGATGATGGGCAGGACCATCACCGAGAGCACAATGCCCGCGGTGAGGATGGTCTTGCCGGTGGCAGAGGCCGGACCCTGGAAGATGGGCAGCCAGCCCATGTTTTCGGCGAGCCAGTTGTAGGCGGGAGAGATCTCCTTGGCCAGGAACGCAGCACCCCAGGCGCCGTAGATAACGGACGGGATGGCGGCCAGGAGGTCCACTACGTAGCCGAGGGCTGAGGCGAGTCCGCGGGGGGCGAAGTGCGAGATGAACAGCGCTACTCCGATGGCGATGGGCGTGGCGATCACCAGCGCAATGACTGCGGCGATGAGCGTGCCAACGACGATCGGCCAGATGTAGGCGAAGAAGCCTTTGCCGCCCTGGATCTCAGCGGCCGGGGCCGTCAGTGCCGGAATGGCCTGGACTACGAGGAACAGTGCAACGCCGAACAGTACGGCGAGGATGAGGCATCCGGCGGCCAGGGCGGCACCGGAAAAGATCTTATCCCCGGCGCGGCCTGCGCCCTGGGAAGAACTCAGGGAGGTGGCGGTCATTGAAGACCCTTCAGTTGTGGTGGTGCCAGACAGCTAGCTTGCAAAAGCCAAGTTCCCCGCCCCACCTTGGCGGCGTGGCGGGGAACGTGGTTCAGGGACAGGTACTAGGCCTTGACCTTGATGGATTCGATGGCCTTGACAGCCTTCTCAGCCAGTGCCGGGGACAGCGGTGCGGACTTTGCGGAGTCAGCAGCTGCCTGCTGGCCTGCATCCGAGACTACATAGCTCTCGAAGGCCTTGACCAGATCAACGGTTTCCTGCTTGTCGTAGGTGGAGCAGACAATGTGGTAGGAAACGAGGACCACCGGGTAGGCACCCTTTGCCGTGGTCTTACGGTCCAGCTTGATGGCGACGTCGGTGGCGGAGCGGCCTTCGACGGGCTTACCGGCTTCAACAGCCGTGGCTGCAGCGTCGGCAGAAATCTTGACGAACTCTTCGCCAACCTTGATCGAAGCGGTGCCCAGCTTGCCGCCGACTGCCGAATCATCGGCGTAGGTCACGGCGCCCGGAGTGTCGGTGACGGTCTTGACTACGCCGGAGGTTCCCTTGGCGTTCTCGCCCTGCAGGGTTGCGGGCCAGATGCCGGAAGCCTTGTCGGTCCAGACCTCTGCAGCGGCGGAGGCCAGGTACTCGGTGAAGTTGGTGGTGGTGCCGGAGTCGTCGGAGCGGTTGACCGGGGTGACCTTGGTGTCCGGGAGGGTGACGCCCGGGTTCAGGGCAGCGATGGCCGGGTCATTCCAGGTGGCAACCTCACCGCGGAAGATCTTGGCCACGGTGGTGGCGTCGAGCTTCAGCTCGGTGATGCCGGGCAGGTTGAAGGCCACGGCGATCGGGGAGATGTAAACCGGGATGTTGATGGCGCCTTCGGGGCCGCACTGGGTCTTGGAGCTGGCCAGCTCTTCATCCTTGAGGTACGCATCGGAGCCGGCGAACTGGGCCGAGCCGTCGATGATGGCCTTGCGGCCTGCGCCGGAGCCGTCCGGGGAGTACTGCACGGTGGCGCCGGAGTTGGCAGCGGCGAAGCCGGCCTTCCAGGCGTCCATGGCTGCGCCGGTGGAGGATGCGCCAATGCCGGTCAGGGTGCCGGTGACCTTGGTGCCGGAAGTCTGTGTGCCCGCAGGCGTGTTGCCCGTGACGTTGTCTGAACCGCAGGCAGTAAGCGCGAGTGCGCCGGCTGCGATTACAGCGATAGCCGCGTGGCGGCCGAAGCGGAGTGCCTTCACTAGATGTACCCCTTCCAGGGTTATTCAGTTGCGGGCAGGGCCGGAGATGCCCTGCGGCGCGATGCGTACGTTGTGTACCTTCAACGAATTTAGGGGCCACAGGTAACGGGATTGGCTGCCGAAAGTGAACGGAAGGTGAACGGGGGCTTGATATTGGCCGACATGTGCAGCGTTGCCATTGCGCACGTCACACTTCCGGACGTAGTGGGATAAGGCGTGTCGCCCGGGCCACGACCTTCGACGGTTGCGGCAAATAGACTGGAACCCATGGCCATCGCAGCGGGACTCTCAGCAAGCAGGCGCTTCCTGCGCGGCCGCATCCGGACCGGCCTGATCCGCAGCCGCAATTCGCTGTTCCCTGCCGTTCAGATGACCGGCTGCGCGGTGGGGGCGTACGCGTTCGCCGAGTACGTGCTGGGGCATTCAGGGCCTTTGTTCGCGGCGACGTCCTCGCTGATTGCGCTGGGCTTTTCCCGGGAGCCACGGCTGCGCAGGGTGGTGGAGGTGGGGCTGGGCTGCACCATCGGCATTGCGGTGGGTGATCTGCTCCTGCACTGGCTGGGCGGCGATATCTGGGTTGCCGCCGTCGTACTTCTTGTCTCCATCCTGCTCGCACGCTTCCTGGACAGCGGCAACATCTTCACCACGCAGTTGGGGCTGCAGTCGCTTCTGGTGGTGCTGCTGCCGGCGCCGGCCGGCGGGCCGTTCACGCGCAGCATCGATGCAATCATCGGCGGGCTGTTCGCGCTGCTGGTGACCATCCTTGTGCCCAAGGATCCACGCCGTGAGCCGCGCAGCGACGTCCGGAAACTGCTGCACGAGCTCGCAGAAGTGCTGCGCGAATGCGGATCCGCCCTGGTTGAAAGTGACTCCACCAAGGCCTGGCACGCGCTGGTCCGGGGCCGGAACTGCCAGCCGCTGGTGGACGCCATGCGCCATTCCCTGCGCGCTTCCGGTGAGGTGGCAACGCTCTCGCCGGCTTACCGCAGGCACCGGGACGAGCTGGACCGGCTCAAGCAGTCGCTCGACTTCATCGACCTTGCCCTCCGCAACAGCCGGGTTTTTGCCCGCCGGCTCACCAGCGCCATCATCCATGCGGCGCTCTCGGATGAAGCCACGGAAAACATCACCGATGTACTCCGGGAAACCGCTGCCGCGATTGATGAACTGTCGCTCGGTCTGGCCGAAACTCACGACGGCGTCCGCCGCGCCCACCTGCGCGCCGCCCGGCAGGACTTCAGCGAAATTGCCCTGCGGCTCCACCCCAAACTGCTGGAGGTGGAGCGGCTGGAGGGTGAGACCGTGGTGATGCTGTTCCGGCCGCTGATGGTGGACCTCCTGGAGGCTGCCGGCATGGATGCGCAGGAGGCGCGGGACGTCCTGCCCGGGCTCTAGGAATCGTTCGCGTAACGCAGGCCCAGCTGTTCCCGGACGTCGTCCAGGAGCTGCATAATCCGCACACTTTCATCCCACGGCATGAGCGGGCTTTCCTGCAGCCCGGCCCGGATGCACCGTGCTGCTTCCCTCAGTTCGTGGATGAACCCCTCGGTCTCCTCGGGGAACGCCTCTGTCCGCACCACGCCGCCCGCACCGCTGTATTGCAGGCTCCGCGGGTTGTACAGCGGTGAACCGGTGCGGAGCCAGCCCTTCGTGCCGCTGACGGTGACCGTACCGGGGCTGTTGGACTGCAGGGATGAAACCAACTGGGCCGCGGCGCCGTCCGGGTAGTGCAGGGTCACGGTGTTCTGGACGTCCACGCCGTCCTGGTTCAGCCGGCCCTCGGCTGTGATTCCGGCCGGAAATCCAAGGGTGCTGACAGCCCAGGTCAGCGGGTAGACCGTGAGGTCCAGGAGGGCTCCGCCCCCGGCCGCCGGATCCCAGAGGCGGTCCTGCGGATCGTAGGCCGCGGCGAATCCGAGATCGGCCTGCAGCCAGCGGACTTCGCCGATTCCTCCGCTCCGGATCAGGTCCAGGGCGCGCCGGGTTGCGGGCAGGAACCGGGTCCACACCGCCTCCATCAGGAACAGCTTCCGCGCACCCGCCAGTGACGTGAGTTCGCGGGCTTCCCGGGCATTAACGGTAAGGGGTTTCTCGCACAGCACATGTTTCCCGGCTTCGAGGGCCGCCTTGGCAACCTCGAAGTGCTGGGCGTGCGGCGTGGCGATGTAGACCACGTCCACGAGGGGATCGGCGAAGAGCTGCGCGTACCCATTCTCTGCAGGCTGGTCGTGGTAGCTGGCAGCGAAGCCGTATTGCCCGGCGAAGTCCTTCGCGGCGGCGGCACTGCGTGAGCTCACTGCCTGCAGGACGGCGCCTTCCAGGAGGGCCAGGTCACGGGTCACCCGGTGGGCGATCCGGCCCGTGGCCACCACTCCCCACCCGAGGGGATGTTCGTCAGGTTTCCTCACGGGTCAGGCGGAATCACGGATGACGAGCGAGGTGGGGATGCGCGTAACGCGGTCGGCGGGCTTGCCCTCGATCAGTTCCACGAGGACCTCGGCCATCTTTTTGCCCATCTCGATGATGGGGTGGTGAACGGTTGTCAGCTGCGGATTCACGGAGGTTGCAAAGGAGTCGTCGTCGAATCCCACCACCGCTACATCGCCGGGAATCTTCAGCCCGCATTCCTGGAGGACCGTGTACGCCCCTGCCGCCATCTGGTCGTTGGCGACAAAAAGCCCATCCAGCGGCTTGCCGCGTTCCAGCAGCCGCCGCATCGCCTTGGCCCCTGAGGAGAGGGTGAAATCGCCATATTCCACCAGTGAATCGTCCAGTCCGGCGGCGTCGAGGGCATTCCTCCAGCCCGCGAGCCTGTCCACGCCTGGTGGCATGTCCTGGGGCCCGGCGATCGTGGCAATGTGGGTGCGTCCGCGTTGCACCAGGACCCGGGTTGCGCCTTCCGCTGCTGCCTCGTTGTCCACGTCCACGTAGTAGCTGCCGCCCTCGGCCAGGGGCCTGCCGGCGAAAACCATGGGGATGTGGTCGCTGACGTGGGCCCACGAGCGGTCGCCCGCGTGGTGCGAGACCACCAGTGCGCCTGCAACGTTGCCGCCGAGCAGGAACGCCCTGGTTTTCTCGGGCTTGGCCTCTGAGGCAATCACCATGTTCAGCGTGTAATCGGTGTCCGCCAGGTAGAGCGCCACGCCCTGGACAACCGAGGCGAAAAACGGATCGGCGAAGACTTTTGACGTGGATTCCGGAACGATCAGGGTCACGGAGTTGGGCCTGCGGCTGGCCAGGGAGCGGGCTGCGCGGTTTGGTGTGTAGTTCACCGCCAGGATGGCCTGGCGGACCTTCGCGGCGATGTCCTCGTCCACGCTGGGCACATCGTTAACCACCCGTGAGACGGTGGCCCGCGACACGCCGGCCAGGGCGGCCACCATCTCAAGGGTGGGCGCCGGCCGGCTGCCGCTGGTGTCTTGCTTCACTTTTCTTCGCTCCGTGAGGTTGAGCGGGCTTGCGCCCGGTACTTCAGTTTAGGCAGGCAGAGAGTCCGGAAGCCGGGATGCAGCGCGTTTTGCCTCCGCGATCAGTCCTGCATAGGCGTGGCCGCTGTCCTTGATGGTGCGCTCGAACGTGGTGTAGTCCACGCGCACAATCCCGAAACGCTTCCCATATCCCCAGGACCACTCGAAATTGTCCAGCAGGGACCACACGAAGTACCCGCGCACGTCCGCGCCCTGCTCGATCGCTTCTCCCACCGCGGCGATATGGTCGAGGATGAAGCCGGTGCGTTCCCCGTCGTGGACGGCGCCGTCGGGACTGACCGTGTCCTCGTAGGCTGCGCCGTTTTCGGTGATGTAGAGCGGCGGGAG
>NZ_QAIQ01000518.1:734-2309 GCF_003061105.1 Arthrobacter sp. HMWF013 | reverse complement strand
CCCCACGACTCCACCTCCCTGCCGGACCCGCTGGCGGACCTCGTTGCTGCCGCCCGGACCGGCAACGTCGAAGGCATGCGGATCGGCATCATCAAGGAACTCCACGGCGAGGGCTACCAGGCCGGCGTTGAGAACCGCTTCAACGACTCCCTGGAACTGCTGAAGCAGGCCGGCGCCGAGATCGTTGAGGTCTCCTGCCCCAACTTCCAGTACGCCCTGGGCGCCTATTACCTGATCATGCCGTCGGAGGCCTCCTCCAACCTGGCAAAGTTCGACGGCGTCCGGTACGGCCTGCGGGTCCTGCCCGAAGACGGCCCGATGACCATTGAACGGGTCATGGGCGCCACCCGCGCCGCCGGCTTCGGCGACGAGGTCAAGCGCCGCATCATCCTGGGCACCTACGCCCTGAGCGCAGGCTATTACGACGCCTACTACGGTTCAGCCCAGAAGGTCCGTACGCTGGTCCAGCGCGATTTCGATGCCGCCTTCACGGTGGCGGACGTCCTGATCTCGCCCACGGCTCCCACCACAGCGTTCAAGCTGGGGGAGAAGATCAACGATCCGCTGGCCATGTACCTCAACGACGTCGCCACCATCCCGGCGAACCTCGCCGGCGTGCCGGGGCTGACCCTGCCGGGCGGCCTGGCAGACGAGGACGGACTGCCTGTTGGCATCCAGTTGCTCGCTCCTGCCAGGGAGGATGCCCGCCTTTACCGGGTGGGCGCTGTCCTGGAGTCACTGCTGGAGGCCAAGTGGGGCGGCCCGCTGTTGGCCCAGGCCCCTGAACTTGCGGCGCAACCGGTGGCCGGACTTGTCGGAACCCAGGAGGCAAAATAATGATCACTGAAGCAACCCTTAGCTTCGAAGAGGCGATGGAGAAGTACGATCCCGTCCTGGGGTTCGAGGTCCACGTTGAACTCAACACCAAGACCAAGATGTTCTCCTCTGCGCCCAACGTGTTCGGCGATGAGCCCAACACCAACGTCAACGAGGTGGACCTGGGAATGCCCGGCGTCCTGCCCGTGGTGAACAAGACAGCGATCGAGTCCTCGATCAAGATCGGCCTTGCCCTGAACTGCAAGATCGCCGAGTCCTGCACCTTTGCCCGGAAGCAGTACTTCTACCCGGACACCCCCAAGAATTTCCAGACCTCACAGTACGAAGACCCGATTGCCTACGACGGCTACCTGGACATCGAACTCTCCGACGGCACCATCTTCCGCGTCGAGATCGAGCGGGCCCACATGGAAGAGGACGCCGGCAAGCTGACCCACATGGGCGGGGCCACCGGCCGCATCCAGGGTGCGGACTTCTCACTGGTGGACTACAACCGGGCCGGCGTTCCACTCGTGGAAATCGTCACCAAGCCCATCCAGGGCGCAGGATCCCGCGCCCCCGAACTCGCCAAGGCCTATGTGGCAGCGGTCCGGGAGATCGTCAAGAACCTTGGGGTGTCCGACGCGAAGATGGAACGCGGCAACGTCCGCTGTGACGCCAACGTGTCGCTGCGCCCGCATGGCCGCGAACGGTTTGGCATCCGCTCCGAAACCAAGAACGTCAACTCGCTGCGCGCGG
>NZ_QAIQ01000518.1:0-724 GCF_003061105.1 Arthrobacter sp. HMWF013 | reverse complement strand
GTCCTGGACTCCGGCGTGCCGGTGACCCAGGAAACCCGCCACTGGCACGAGGACACCCGCACGACGACGTCGGGCCGGGCCAAGTCCGACGCCGATGACTACCGCTACTTCCCGGAGCCTGACCTGGTTCCGATTGTTGCCTCCCGTGAATGGGTGGAGGAACTCCGCGCCACCCTGCCCGAACCGCCCGCGGCGCGCCGCAAGAGGCTGCAGGCTGACTGGGGCTACTCCGACCTGGAATTCCGCGACGTGGTCAACGCGGGCGTGATGGACGAGATCGAAGAAACCATTGCTGCCGGAGCTTCCGCCTCCGTGGCCCGCAAATGGTGGATGGGCGAGATCGTCGGCCGTGCCAAGAACGCCGACGTCGATCCGGGCCAGTTGGGCGTCCAGCCCGCCACCATTGTGGAGCTCAGCAAAATGGTGGAGGACGGCAAGATCAACAACAAGATGGCCACCGAGGTCCTGGACGGCGTGCTCGCCGGCGAGGGCACCCCGGCGGAAATCGTTGAGAAGCGCGGCCTGGCCGTGGTGTCCGACGACGGCCCCCTGCTGGAAGCCATCGACGCGGCCCTGGCCGCACAGCCCGGCGTCGCCGAAAAGATCCGCGGCGGCAAGCTCCAGGCCATTGGCGCGATCGTGGGCGGCGTGATGAAAGCCACCCGCGGGCAGGCCGACGCCGGCCGGGTCAAACAGCTGATCCTGGAAAAACTTGGCGTAGAAG
>NZ_QAIQ01000517.1:9692-10625 GCF_003061105.1 Arthrobacter sp. HMWF013 | reverse complement strand
TGGTGATTCCGCTGGGGATGCCCAGCCCCGCACCGCCGGTGGGGCACACCCCGCTGGCTGCCTTGGGGCCGCCCGGGAGGAAACCGACCCCCACGTTGAACGTGGCCGACTTCAGCACACCCAGGAGCGAGCCGGTGGAGGAGATGGTGGAGGAGGTGAGTCCTGCCGAGAAATCGTCCGCCGCTTCCTTGGAGGACACCCCGGCCCAGCCGTGCTTGTAGATCGAATCCTGGGCCCACTGGAGGGCTTCGACGGATTCCGCCGAGTCGCAGGTGATGTCCCAGTCCTTGGACCAGGCACCACCCCAGCCCCAGAGGTTGTTCTGCAGGGTCCAGCCGGCGTAGCCTGCCAGGGCCGGATAAATGTAGGCGTACTGGGCGCCGGAGGATGCCTTCAGTTTGGGCGCCCACTCGCCGAACTCCTGCCAGGTGGCGGGTGCGCGGTCCGGGAGCCCGGCGGCCTTGAAGTGGTCCTTGTTGTAATAGAACAGGGGAGTGGAACGCCCGTAGGGAAGGGCCCACTGCTTGTCGTCGTACTTGTAATCGTCCACCAGCGATTTACGGAAATCGTCCACCTTGATGTCCAGTTCCTTGATGAGACCGTCCACCGGGATAATGCTGCCGTTGGTGAAGTAGCGGAACCACCAGACATCGGAGAGGACCACCACACCCGGGAGTCCGGTCTTGGCGGCCTGCGAGGTCTGGAACTTCTGGGCGATTTCCTCGTAGTTCGCGCCGGCGGTCACCAGGTTGATCTTGATGTCCGGGAACTTGGCATGGAATTTCTCGATGATTGCTTTTTCCACGTCCTGCGACTTACCGGGGTGGTTGCTCCAGAAATCGATCTTCGCCGCCGGCTTCACGCCGCTGAAATCGATGTCTGCTGCTTCGCTGGCGGCCGGCGTGCCTCCGGTGCTGGGTCCCCCGCAGGCCG
>NZ_QAIQ01000517.1:0-9682 GCF_003061105.1 Arthrobacter sp. HMWF013 | reverse complement strand
GGCCAGTCCGAGGAAAAGCCTCCGGTCAAGATTTATTGACATCATGGTTCCTTTCGATTGTTACGTTGGGGATTTCGCATCTGATGTGAAGTGCGACGGCGGCCGGCGGGTCAGCCGGTAACGCTGCCTTGGGTGAGCCCTGCAACGATGTAGCGCTGCAGGGCTGCGAAGACCACGAGTATGGGGACAATGACCAGGACCGCGCCGGCCATGAGGATGCCCCACCCGGAGGCGTTGCTTTCGGAGTTCTGCAGCAGGGTCAGTCCCACGGGCAAGGTCATGGTTTCCGGGCGGTCGGTGATGATGAGCGGCCAGATATATTCGTTCCACTCACTGACCACCGTCACCAGCGCCACTGTGGCAATGGACGGAACAGACACGGGCACCACAATCTGCCACAGGCGCCGCCAATGGCCCGCGCCGTCAATCTCGGCCGATTCCAGGATGGAAGCCGGCAGGGTCATGAAGTGCTGGCGCAGGAGGAACGTTCCGAACGCCGTTCCCAGCCCCGGCAGGATGATGCCCCAGAGGGTGTTCTTGCCCCCCATGCCCGCGATCAGGATGTAGTTGGGCAGGATGGACACCTGCGGCGGCACCATCAGGGCCACGAGGATCAGCATGAAGATGATGTTCTTGAACGGGAACCGTACGAAGACCAATGCGTAGGCAGTCAGGATGGCCAGCAGCACTTTCACGGTGGCCCCAACCACAGTCACGATTGTGCTGTTGATGAAGAACTGGGCGAACGGCACGGTGGTCATCGCGATGTTGTAGTTCTGGAAGTTCAGGCTTTCCGGCAGGATCTTCAGGTCCATGGTGATGATCTCGCCGGGTTGCTTAAACGAGCTCAGGATCATCCACAGCAGAGGCAGGAAGACCACCAGGGTGGCGAGGATCAGCGGAATGTAGCCGCCGGCAATCGTCCTCATCAGGTTCGGCAGTGAGAAGGGACGGTCCCGGGGCACGAAGGCCTCTTTTTCGGCCACCGGTGGGAGCGTGGGGTCCGGGTTGACCGGCGATAGCGAACTCACGAGTAGTGCACCTTCCGTTCCACGAAGCGCAGCTGGAGGACCGTGATGACCAGGAGGATGGCGAACAGGACCACGGAGATCGCGGCAGAGTATCCGGCCCTGTTGAATGCGCCGAAGGCCTGCAGGTATGCCTCGTAGATCAGGGTGCTGGTGCCGGCTCCCAAGGGGGTCATGATCCGGATCAGGTCAAAGGCCTGCAGGGAGCTCAACAGGGTGGTGATGAGGAGGAAGAAAGTGGTGGGGGACAGCAGCGGGATGGACATGCTCAGGAACCGTTTGAATCCGTTTGCCCCGTCCAGCGCCGCCGCCTCCATCACGTCCTGGGGAAGGGACTGAAGGCCGGCCAGGTAGACCACCGCGCAGTAGCCGAGGTTCTTCCATACATAGACCAGGATGACCATGACCAGGGACAGCTGAGGGTCATTGATCCACTGAGGGCTCTGCTGGCCAATGCCGCGAAGTATCCAGGCCAGGACCCCGTAGCCGGGATCGAAGATGAACAGCCATACCAGGCCCACACCCACGCCGGACAGCACATAGGGAGCGAACACGGCGGAGCGGGCAAAGGTGGTTCCGCGGACACGGGAGTTCAGGGCCAACGCTATGAGGAGCCCCAGGATCATGGAACCGCCCACTGTCACCAGCGTGAATACCGCAGTGGTCCCGAGTACCTTCGAGGCGTCGTCGCTGGTGAAGAAGGTGACGTAATTTTCGATCCCCACGACGGTGGCCGAGGCGGACCCCAGCGTCCAGTCCAGCGTTGAGTAGTAGATGTTGCTGATGAGCGGGCGGTAGGTGAACACCGCAATCAGCAAGAGGTTGGGGAGGGCGAGGGCAAGGAAGACGAAGAAATCACGGCGTGAGCGGCCGGACCAGCGTCGCCGGCGGAGTTCTCCCGGTGTGCCTGACGGTCCGGGAGGTACCGGCGGGCTGGTCGACGGAGTCGAGGCGAGTTGACGCGTCATTCGGTTCTCTAACGGACAGGGCCTGCTTGTGGCCGGCCGGGCGGGCAAGGGGTCTAGCCATACTTCACCACAGTGATGGTGGGCCGAACCCTCGCATAAGCCCTCGTCAGAGGTTTATTGTTGAAGGCTTCATCGCCCGCTAATGCTGTGTTCGTTGCAGTATTGCACAACGTTCGCTTTAAGGCCCGGAGGCCGGCAATCGAGCACAATGGGAGCCATGGGAGCAATCACGGACGTGCAGGGGATACGCGTGGGCCACGCCGGCAAAACCGGGGACGGCTGGCTGACCGGGGTGACGGTGGTGCTGCCGCCGCCAGGCACGGTGGGCTCGGTGGACGTGGCCGGGGGAGGACCCGCCACCCATGAGACCGATGCCCTGGACCCCACCACGCTGGTGTCCACGGTGGACGCCGTTGTCCTGACCGGCGGCAGCGCCTACGGCCTGGCCTCCGCCGGTGGAGCCCAGCAGTGGTGTGAGGAAAATGGCCGGGGCTTCGCCGTGCCCGGGGGAGTGGTGCCGATCGTTCCGGCCGCCGCGATTTTCGACCTGGGCCGCGGCGGCGACTTTTCAGCGCGCCCGACGGCGGACATGGGCTACGCGGCAACCGCCGCCGCCGCTGCGCAGGAGGAAGGGCACGACGTCGGACGCGGAAACGTGGGAGCCGGCACCGGTGCACTGATCGCCAGGACCTACAAAGGCGGGGTGGGTACGGCTTCGGTCACGCTCGAGGACGGCGTGGTTGTGGGGGCGCTGGCTGTGGTTAATGCGCTCGGTCTGCCGCTCGTCGACGGGCGGCAGGAGCCGCAGCCCTCCGCGCGCTCGGTCGTGCCGCCCCACGAGCCCCCTAACCTCGCAAGCTCGGCCAGGGAACCCGGCCCGCGTGGGCCCACCTTAGGCGCGCGCTTCCGGGCTCCGGAACCTGCCGACCGGTCGGGCGCTCCGCCGCTTAACACCACCCTCGTTGTGGTCGCTACTAACGCTGTCCTCGATGTGGCGGAGTGCAAGCGGACTGCTTCTGCGTCCCAGGCTGGCATTGCGCGGGCCCTCAATCCGAGCCACACCTTGGCGGATGGGGACGTGGTCTTTTGCCTCGCTACCGGGGAAGTGGCACTGGACCGGAGTACTGAAACTGCGCGGCAGGTGAGTCTCATTACCCTGCAGAGTGCGGCAGCCGACGTCGTACGCCTGGCGATCCTTGACGCGGTGGACAGCGCGGAGGCGGTCATAACTCCTGCCGGTGAATATGGTGCGTTCGGACGCCCGGTGCGCTAACATACTGGATTTAACTTTCTCGCCAAAGTGGCGTAGTGTTGTTTGTTGGTTGTCTGCCCTGCTGTGCCCTGTCTGGGGCCAGAGGTGATAACCGATCCACCAAAAAAGTTCGTGGTCATGTCCGGTGCAATCCGGCAGGGCCGCGGCAAACAACAGTTAGCGGAGGGTATGGCCAAGAAGGACGGGGTCATTGAGATCGAGGGCGTTGTGACTGAGGCGCTGCCTAACGCGATGTTTCGCGTTGAGCTGACCAACAAGCACATCGTACTTGCACACATCTCAGGCAAGATGCGCCAGCACTACATCAGGATTCTCCCTGAGGACCGGGTAGTGGTGGAACTGAGCCCTTATGACCTCACTCGGGGTCGTATCGTCTACCGCTACAAGTAAATTCTGGGCAGTCTCAGCATGAGCTGAGCGCTGCTCCAGATGACCAACTGCCACACGCAAAGGAACGCCATGAAGGTCAAGCCGAGCGTCAAGCAGATCTGCGAAAAGTGCAAAGTGATCCGCCGTAATGGCCGGGTCATGGTGATCTGCGAGAACCCGCGCCACAAGCAGCGCCAGGGCTAATTTCCCTCCCGAGGGAAATCCTGGGTTGCTAACCCACGCAAGTAAATAAAAGGCAGCACAAGCTGAATTGGGACGCATGAGCCCGGACAGCTAACCCCCGGTCGGAGGCTGGGGCCGCACAGAACGTGCGGGTGTACTGCCTACGACCTCCGGTTTATTCAAGGAGCACTGCCACTATGGCTCGTCTCGCTGGCGTAGACATTCCCCGCGAAAAGCGGTTGGAAATTGCGCTTACTTACATCTACGGCGTGGGCAAGACCCGTGCACACGAAACCCTGGCTGCCACTGGCATCAGTGCTGACGTCCGCGTTAAGGACCTCACTGACTCCCAGCTGGTGGAACTTCGTGACTACATTGAAGGCAACTACAAGGTTGAGGGTGACCTTCGCCGCGAAGTAGCAGCAGATATCCGCCGCAAGGTTGAAATCGGCAGCTACGAAGGTATCCGCCATCGCAAGGGCCTGCCAGTACGCGGACAGCGTACGAAGACGAACGCACGTACCCGCAAGGGCCCGAAGCGTACCGTGGCCGGCAAGAAGAAGGCCCGTTAAATCCCTCGGGATTAACCGGCTCCCCAATAACTTTCTGTAGGAGAAAAAATGCCCCCGAAGACTCGTGGCGCGGTTCGCAAGCCGCGTAAGAAGGACAAAAAGAATATCGCGCTGGGCCAGGCGCACATCAAGAGCACTTTTAACAACACCATCGTGTCCATCACGGACCCGAACGGCGCTGTTATCTCTTGGGCTTCCTCAGGTGAGGTCGGCTTCAAGGGCTCACGCAAGTCCACCCCGTTCGCTGCCCAGATGGCTGCCGAAGCTGCTGCCAAGCGTGCCCAGGAGCACGGCATGCGCAAGGTTGACGTTTTCGTCAAGGGACCGGGTTCAGGCCGCGAGACCGCAATCCGCTCGCTGCAGGCCGCTGGCCTGGAGGTTGGCTCCATCCAGGACGTCACCCCCGCAGCGCACAACGGCTGCCGTCCGCCGAAGCGCCGCCGCGTCTAAGGCTTTTCCCGCAGCTGCGAGCTTGCCCGGACCGTCAATGGTCCGGGCAAGCCCAGCCGCGTTAAGTCTTCAGACCGCATTTCCACCACCTGTGTTGCGTCATATAGCGGATGCTCGCCGAAAGGAAACCTAAGTGCTCATTGCACAGCGCCCCACCCTCTCCGAAGAGGTCGTCTCCGAAAACCGCTCGCGTTTCATCATTGAACCGCTGGAACCGGGCTTCGGCTACACACTCGGAAACTCCCTCCGCCGTACCCTGCTCTCCTCCATCCCCGGCGCTGCTGTCACCAGCATCCGGATCGATGGCGTGCTGCACGAGTTCACCACGGTTCCGGGTGTCAAGGAAGATGTCACTGAGATCATCCTGAACATCAAGAGCCTGTCGGTCTCCTCCGAGCACGATGAGCCGGTTGTTGCTTACCTGCGCAAGCAGGGCCCCGGAGTCGTCACCGCCGCGGACATCGCTCCGCCGGCCGGCGTCGAATTCCACAACCCGGATCTGCACATTGCCACCCTGAACTCGAAGGGCAAGTTCGAACTCGAACTGACCATCGAGCGCGGCCGCGGCTACGTTTCGGCAGCTCAGAACAAGTCCGGCGATTCCGAGATCGGCCGTATCCCGGTCGACTCGATCTACTCGCCGGTGCTGAAGGTTACTTTCCGCGTGGAAGCAACCCGTGTTGAGCAGCGCACTGACTTCGACAAGCTCATTGTCGACGTCGAGACCAAGCAGGCCATCGCCCCGCGCGATGCCGTTGCTTCGGCAGGTACCACCCTGGTGGAACTGTTCGGTCTGGCCCGCGAGCTGAACACCGCAGCTGAAGGTATCGAGATTGGCCCGTCGCCGACGGATGCTGCCCTGGCAGCAGACATGGCACTGCCGATCGAGGATCTGGACCTCACGGTCCGTTCCTACAACTGCCTCAAGCGTGAGGGCATCCACACCGTGGGTGAACTCGTAGCCCGCTCCGAGGCTGACCTGATGGACATCCGTAACTTCGGTGCGAAGTCCATTGACGAGGTCAAGGCAAAGCTGGTTGAACTGGGCCTGTCCCTCAAGGACTCGCCTCCCGGTTTTGACCTCGCAGCACGCGCCGCCGCAATTGAAGAGAACGACGCCGACTTCGGCGACGACGAACTCTAAAACAGATCTTGGCCGGCGGGCACCATGGTGTGCCCACCACCGGCTTCCATATGAGGAGAAACAATTATGCCTACCCCCACTAAGGGTCCGCGCCTCGGAGGCGGCCCGGCTCACGAGCGTCTTATGCTCGCGAACCTGGCAGCAGCACTGTTCGAGCACAAGCGGATCACCACCACGGTGACCAAGGCCAAGCGGCTCAAGCCGTACGCCGAGCGCCTCGTGACCTTCGCCAAGCGCGGCGACCTGGCTTCACGCCGTCGCGTGCTCGGCCTGATCAGCAACAAGGGCATCGTCCACGAGCTGTTCACCGACATTGCCACGGCAGTGGAGAACCGCGATGGCGGCTACACCCGCATCACCAAGATCGGCAACCGCAAGGGCGACAACGCTCCCATGGCTGTCATCGAACTGGTCCTCGAGCCGGTTTCCGCCAAGCAGGCCGTTGTAGCCGAGGCTACAACTGCTGCCAAGCGCGACGCCGACAAGAAGGAAGCTGCTGCTGCCGCTCCGGCTGCTGACGAAGCTGCTGAGGCCGAGGTCGTTGAGACCGAAGCTCCTGCCGCCGAAGAAGCCGCTGAAGCCAAGTACGCCGGCTCCAAGCCTGCTACGGCTGACAACGTTGCCCCTGAGGGCTTCGCGGTCAAGGGCAACGAGGACTCCATGAAGTTCCACGTTCCCGGCTCACGCTGGTACGACTCCACCACCGCTGAAGTGTGGTTCGACTCTGCTGAGTCCGCCGCAGCTGCAGGCTTCGCGCCTGCCGGTGGCGACGCTGCACAGGCCGTCGAAGCTGAGTAATCAGCTCTGACGCTCCAGTAGACTTGAGTCTATGAACGACCAAAAACCCGCGGCCCCCGTTACAGGGGGCGGCGGGTTTTTGCGTGTCCGGCTTGATTTGTCGTACGACGGCGGCCCCTTCAGCGGGTGGGCAGTGCAGCCGGGCCTGCGGACCGTCCAGGGCGTGCTGGAAGAGGCGCTGGCGCTGCTGCTCCGCCGGCCGATCCGTGTGACGGTTGCCGGGCGGACCGACGCCGGCGTGCACGCCCGCGGACAGGTGGTCCACCTGGACCTGACGGACGCCGAGTGGCTGGGACTGCCGCGCGGGCACGAACTCGATCCCGCCGTCGCGCTTCTCCGCCGTCTGCGGGGTGCGCTGAGCAGGGGGCTGGGGGATCTGACCGGTGCCATCGAGGTGCACCTGGTGTCGCTGGCCCCTGCAGGCTTCGACGCCCGGTTCTCCGCGCTGTGGCGGCGCTACAGCTACCGGATCGCGGACGGCCCGGCCCTGTGGGATCCGCTGGAACGCTACTTCACGCTGTGGCATCCGAACCCGTTGGACGTTTCACTGCTGAACGAGGGCGCTTCGAAGCTGCTGGGGCTGCAGAACTTCCTCTCCTTCTGCAAACCGCGGGAAGGCGCCACCACCATCCGCGAACTGCAGCGCTTCGAGTTCGCCCGCAGTGAGGACGGCGTCATTGTGGCCACCGTCCAGGCAGACGCCTTCTGCCACAACATGGTCCGGGCTCTGGTGGGCTCCGCACTGTACGTGGGGGAGGGCATCGAGGAGCCGGGCTGGCTGCACGAGCGGCTGCTGGCCCGGAAACGGGACGCCAAGTCCATCCTGGCCGCGCCGCATCCACTGGTGCTGGAGGAAGTGGCCTACCCCTCCGACGACGAGATGCTGGCCCGTGCCGAGCTGACCAGGGCAGTGCGGCAACACTAAGCATCTTTAGGGTGCAGTGGAATCCAATGTGTAACCCGTGTCATAGTTATTGACTTTTCAAACCCAAACCCAAATAGAAGTGTCATCTCCCGTTTCGCCTTGTACGGTATACAGAGTTGGAGTGGTTGAGGGGATTAGCGCTGGGCTGATGGGGGCCTCTTCCACCTGGCAACAGGGAACGCAATGGAAGATCTTGGGGTAGCAGTAGTAATTGAAGACGATGCGGATATCCGCAACCTCCTTGAGGGAGTATTGCGGCAAGCGGGATTCGAGGTCCATACAGCGGCCGAGGGCCGTGAGGGTGTCGAAGTTGTCCGGCACAGCAAAGCGCAGGTCATTACCCTCGACATAGGCCTTCCGGACATTGACGGTTTTGAGGTGCTTCGGCGCATCAGGTCGTTCAGTGACGCCTACGTCGTGATGCTGACCGGCAGGACGGAAGAGCCGGATCTGCTCTCCGCGCTGAACGCCGGCGCCGATGACTACATTGCCAAGCCGTTCAGGCCGCGCGAGCTCCGGGCGCGGGTTGCCGCGATGATGCGCAGGCCGCGCCAGGACATCACCCATCCCCACCAGCCCGCCGTTGCCTGGCCGGTTCCTCCGGCCGCGCCGGCGTCACTGGTTCACCCCGGCGTCCTGGAACACAACGGACTGGTGCTGAACTACCGGACCCGCACTGTGGTGATCGGTGAAGCAAACCTTGGGCTCACCCGCAGCGAGTTTGACCTCCTGCACACGTTGCTCCGCGGAGAGGGTGCCGTGTGCACCAGATCGGACCTTGTACGGGCCGTCCGGGGCGACCTGTATGAGCACGACGCCTACATCAGTGAGGCCGATGAGCGGGCGGTGGAAGTGCACATTGGCAACCTGCGCCGCAAGCTCCGGGAGGATCCGCTGTCACCGCGTTGGCTGCAGACCGTGCGGGGTGTGGGGTACCGGCTGGCGCCGAAACGGGCGGACCTGCCGGTCTGGCCGGGGCTGGGCTAATCGTTTTTCAGGATGTAGTTGGCCTGGAGTTCGGAGACGGTGTGCAGGCCATGCTGGGCCACACGTTCCAGTAGGACCTGGCCTTGGATGAAGTCGGTCCTTCGGATGGCGTCTTCCAGGGCCTGGGCCAGCACCGCGAGGCGGAGGCCGCCCACCATGGTTGAAGCGATCCGCAGGCTGATGACGGCGTCCAGGGCGGCCGGGCTGTCCTGGACGTTCACTGCGGCCGAGAGCTTGCCGAAGCGCTGGTCCCACAAGGCGGCATAGTCGCGGGCAAATTCCTGTGCGAGCTGAGGCCCGT
Source organism: Arthrobacter sp. HMWF013 (assembly GCF_003061105.1). Taxonomy (GTDB): domain Bacteria; phylum Actinomycetota; class Actinomycetes; order Actinomycetales; family Micrococcaceae; genus Arthrobacter. The sequence continues at coordinate 684 of NZ_QAIQ01000517.1, read as the reverse complement.
CCAATTCTTCTTCCAGCTCTGCCAGGATCTCCAGTTCAACCCACCGCGGTTCGGGGGCGCCTGCCGTTAGGTAGCCTGCACCTGAGTCCGTTGCTCGGCCCGCTGCTGCCGCCGGCTCTGCAGGGTCACCCCCGCTGCTGGAGGTGTGTGGTGGACTGTCCATGCTTCAAGGCTACTTCCTGTTGATACTCGGGGCCCTGTTTTCAGTAGATCCTGTGGAAACCTTGAGTCATTGTTTGCCGGGGTCTTTAAGCCGTCACTGGCTGCTGAATGTGACAACCGTGTTGATAACTGCGGGGCCGAGAATTGCGATGAAGAGGACGGGGAAGATAAAAAACAGCAGCGGAAAGAGGATCATCACCGGGAGTTTCATCGCTTTTTCTTCCGCCCGCTGCCGGCGTTTGATCCTCATGACCTTTGCCTGGATCCGCAGCACCCTGCTGATGGCAATTCCGTACGTGTCCGCCTGGACCACCGCTTGGACAAAGCTTCGCAGCTCCGGGATATTGGTCCGCTCAGCCAGTGCCTGGTACGACTCCCGGCGGCTGCGGCCCACCTGCATGTCCTGCAGGGTGCGGACCAGTTCCTCCGCCAGCGGCCCCTTGCCGTTTTCACCGGCCCGGGCCATCGCCCCCTCGAAGCCCAGGCCTGCCTCCACGGAAATCAGCATCTGGTCCAGGGTGT
>NZ_QAIQ01000516.1:1961-4110 GCF_003061105.1 Arthrobacter sp. HMWF013 | reverse complement strand
CCCGCACGAATATGGTGCACGACGCCGACTGGAACCAGCTCGGGCGCTTCAGCTCCTTCGCGCGAGAACGCGGCCTCACCGAAATCCAGGTCGCCTTCTCCTGGCTCGCGGCCCAGCCCGCCGTCGGCAGCGTGATCGCCGGAGCCACCAGGCCCGAACAGATCCGCCAGAACGCCGAAGCGGCAGCATGGGTGCCGTCCACCGGGGATCTCGCCGAACTCGATGACATTTTTCCCAAGGTCCCCAAAGTCGCTCTCTTCTAGGTGCGTGCGCGGATGACCAGGATGCTGGTGGACGTCGACACCGGAATAGACGACGCTCTCGCCCTGGCATACCTGGCGTCGCTGGCGGACGTGGAGCTTGTGGCCGTGACGGCGTCCCCGGGGAACGTGGATGCCCAACAGGTGGCAACCAACACCCTTGCCCTGCTGGAGCTGTGCGGCCGGGGCAACGTGGAGGTCGCCGTCGGCGCCGAAGTTCCGCTCGCCATACCCCTTGTCGTGTCGCCGGAGACCCACGGACCACAGGGCATCGGCCATGCTGTCCTTCCCGCCCCTGCCGGCACAGTGTCGCCACGGCATGCCGCGGATATCTGGGTGGAAGCGGCCCGGGCCCATCCGGGGGAGCTGACGGCCCTGATCACGGCGCCGCTGACCAACTTCGCCCTGGCCATCAGGCGTGAACCACGGCTGCCTGAACTCCTGGGCAAAGTGGTCATCATGGGCGGGAGTTTCTACCACCAGGGCAACACCACGCCGACGGCGGAGTGGAACACCCACGTCGATCCGCAGGCGGCGAAGGAAGTCTACGCAGCCTTCAGCGGCCTGCCGGAGGACCGGCTGCCCATTGTCTGTTCACTGGACACCACCGAGCGGATGGAGCTGCGGCCCGGGCATGTGCGCCGGCTCGCGGCCGCGGCCGGGTGTGCCATTGAGGAGCTTGTGCTGCCGGAACAGCCCGAGGGGCTGCGGAGCAGGGCAGGGAACCCGCTGGTGCGCCACCTGTCCGATGCCCTGCGGTTCTACTTCGAATTCCACCGGCTTTACAACCAGGGATACCTGGCGCATGTCCATGACTTCTTCGCAGCCGGTGTTGCTGCCGGAACGTTGGAATACAGCACCCGCCCGGCCACCGTGGACGTGGAAGTGGACTCTCCGTTGCTCGTGGGGACCACCGTCGCTGACTACCGGGGCCTGTGGGGCAAACCGCCCAATGCCAGGATCGTCACCGACAACAACCCGGCCGCCGCCTTTGACGAGCTGATCTCCTCCGTCGGCAGGCTCGCTGCGCGGCTTGGCTAGGAAAGCAGCCCGCTCTGCTGCCCAGGAGTCTTACAGGGGAGCGTCGGCGGGCCGGGGAACATCAAGCGCCAGCAGGGCGTTCTCCACCACTTCGGTCAGCGCCGGGTGAATCCAATAGGGTCCGCGGGCAAGCGCGTACACGGTCGTCGACAGAGCCATGGCCTGGACCAGCGGTTGGATCAGCAGGGAGGCTTCACGGCCGAGGACATGGGCGCCCAGCAGGCGGCCGGTCGACTTCTCTGCGATCAGCTTTACGATGCCCTCTGAGTCCTCCATGGCCCAGCCGTAGGCCGTGCTGGCGTACTCCTGGACAGCCACCACAATCTCTGTCCCCTCCGCGGCTCCTGACCTGGCTTCCTCCTCGGTCATTCCCACGGCAGCGACCTGGGGTTCGCTGAAGACGGCGAACGGTACGGCCGTGTAGTCAATGGTGCGCATCCCGTCGGGATTTTCCAGGTTGTGGGCGACCACCCGGGCCTCCCGGTTGGCCACATGTTTGAGCTGGTAGGGGTTGGCGATGTCCCCCAAGGCAAAGACGCCGTCGATCGGCTCGCTGTTGGAGAGTATCCGCAGCTGCGCGTCCACCGCCAGCGTTCCGTCCCCGTCCAGGTCGAAGCCTGCTGCCTCAACATCCAGCCGGTCCGTATTGGGCACGCGTCCGGTGGCCATCAGCACGATATCGGTCTCGAGGCGCAACTGCTTGCCCTCGCCGTCGTCGAAAACCGCCGTGACCCTGCCGTTCCCGGTGTCCTCCACAGCGCGGAGCGAGAACCCCAGCTCAAGCTTCCAGCGGCGGGCGGCAGCCTCAGCGAAGCGCCGGGAGATTTCCTCGTCGTTGTTGCGCAGGA
>NZ_QAIQ01000516.1:0-1951 GCF_003061105.1 Arthrobacter sp. HMWF013 | reverse complement strand
CGGTTGACCTGGACCACCTCGGCGCCGAAGCCGTGGAAGATGGCGGCGAACTCGGCGGCGATGTAGCCGCCGCCCACAACCACAACCTGCCGCGGCGGGCCATCGATGCGCATGACGGTGTCAGAGGTGTGCACCTGGGGGAGGTCCATGCCCGGGACGTCCGGCAGCACCGGACGGGAGCCTGCAGCCACCACAACCCGGCTGGCCGTGATGACGGTGCCGGACTCGGTCCGCAGGGAGCGGGGGCCGGTGAAACGGACAAATTCCTGGTACAGGTCAACGTTGTCCAGCTCCTCGTCCCGGTAGCGTCGTCCGCTCTCGGCGATGGCGTCGATGCGTCCGAAAATCCTGTCACGGATGTCGTTCCACCGGACCTTCCCGAGCGTCAGTTCCACGCCGAGACGTGACGCTTCGGCGGGTACCGCGGCCAGGCCCGCCGGGTAGACGAACATTTTCGTCGGGATGCAGCCGACATTCACGCACGTGCCGCCAAAGACCCCGCCCTCGATGAGCGCCACCCGCTTGTTGTCCCAGAACGGGGTGATCAGAGAGTTTCCCGATCCGGAACCGATGATGGCGAGATCGTAATGGGGCATCGTTCTGCCTTTCGAAAGGGTCAATGCCGTCCTCATCCGGGACGCGCATACTGTCACATCGTACGGCCGCCGGCCAGCTCGTGGCGGCGGGTCGCCAAGGACCGAACTCAGTGCCGGCAGGCCCTTCCCGTTACTGACAACCGGTGGGACGATGCCAGTATGAGCGAGAACCACACTGAAAATACCCGCGATGTGGGCCCCCACCAGCACGCGCATGCCCAGCCGACCACCCAGCAGATCCGTACCGTCGGCCAGCGGCGCCGGGAGGCAGAGGAGAAACTGGAGCATCACCTCGAAGAAGCACGCCACAAGAGCGAGGACCATGATGCCGCCACGACGTGAACCCTGAAGCGGCGGGCGGTAAGGCCAAGCAGCCAAAGGGCGGCAGCCCCGCCTGAACCCCGCGTTCCCTGGGGCTTCCTGGCCACGCGACACCACAGCTTCGATCGAAATATTAATAAGTATGCTTGCCAAATAGATAGTAAGCATGCTTAGGGTAGTGCTTGGGGGAAACACAAAAGCCACGCAAGATCGAAGCCAAGGAGGCACCATGCTCGCCAAGGAACACATCGACCAGCTGCTCAGCAAGAACGGAAACGTCCTTTCCACCGATGGGGACAAGATCGGCTCCATCGGGGAGGTCTACGCCGACGACGACAACGGCCAGCCCACCTGGGTCACGGTCAAGACCGGGCTGTTCGGCACGTCCCAGTCATTCGTGCCGCTCGAGGCGGCACGAGTTGAGGGTGACGACCTCGTGGTTCCCTACAGCAAGGACCAGGTGAAGGATGCCCCGCGCATGGATACGGACAGCCATCTGGATCCCGCCGAGGAGGACCGGCTCTACCAGCACTACCAGCTCGGCGGGGCCAGGACCTACACCGACGCCACCAGGGGCACCGATGCCGATCTCGCCCCGACCGGACCGGCTGCCACGTACGATACCGACGATTCCCGTGGCACCGTAGGCCGGGATACGTCCGGCCCCACCACTGATGACGCGATGACGCGCTCTGAAGAGCGGTTGAATATCGGCAAGGATCGTGAGGCCACCGGGCGGGTCCGGCTGCGTAAGTACGTCACCACGGAAAACGTCACCAGGACAGTCCCGGTCCAGCGCGAGGAAGTCAGGCTGGAACGCGAACCCATCACTGATGCCAATCGCGGCGCTGCGATGTCCGGCCCGGCCATCAGCGAAGAGGAACACGAGGTGACCCTCCATGAGGAGCGCCCCGTCGTGGAGAAGGAAACCGTTCCGGTGGAGCGGGTCCGGCTCGACAAGGACACCGTCACTGACGAGGTGACAGTGGATGAGCAGGTCCGCAAGGAGCGCATCGAGGCCGACGGAATCGACG
>NZ_QAIQ01000515.1 GCF_003061105.1 Arthrobacter sp. HMWF013 | reverse complement strand
GGCGGAGGACGGCCTGACGCTTGTGGAAACCGGCGAAGCGGTTGATGGCACCATCACGGCCACCCTCGCCGACGAGGAGTCCCTGATGTGGGTGCAGTTCGGCGGTGCGGACGGCAAGCAGGTGGTGGTGGAACTTGCCATGCGCGCGGACCGGTACGCCATCCGCACCCGGGACTCCGGCTCGCCGGTGTTCACCGAGTTCGACGGTGTGCCCACCTTCGAGTACAACCCGGACCTGGTGATCGAGGCTCGCTACCAGCCGTATCCCGAGCCGGTGGCCATCCCCATCGGCACCGCCAATCCGCTGGTGGACGGCGTGCACTACTCGGTGGGTGAGGTGGTTTTCCGGCTGCCGGGCAAGGACCACGAATTCCGCCTGCAGGCCGAGGAGGAAAAACTCGGCGCCCTGACCATGACGTTCCACGACGAGACCAACGGGGCAGCCCCGCCGGAGGCAGCAACAGCCGAGTGGCGGAAAGTCTCCACCGCCCGGCCCCGCGTTGATGCGCTGGGAAACCGGACCGTCATCCTGGATTTCAACCGCGCCATCAATTATCCCAGCGCCTTCACCCCGTACGGCACCTGCCCCATGCCGGTGAAGAACAACAGCCTGGACTACCGGATCGAAGCCGGCGAGAAAGAGCCCGCACTTTTCTAAGGCCCTTTTCCAGACGTCGTCCTAGACGATGGCTGAGACCCCTGTGACCGCCCGGCCCACAATGAGGGTGTTGATTTCGAACGACCCCTCATAGGTGTAGATGGCCTCGGCATCGGAGAAGATCTTGGCCATCCGGTAATCGGTCACAATGCCGTTGCCGCCCAGGATTGACCTGCCCAGCGCCACGGTCTCCCGCATCCGGGCACTCGTGTAGGACTTCGCCAGCGCAACCTGCGCCATGTCCGCCGCCCCGGCGTCCTGCAGCTGGGCGATCCGCACCATCATCCCCATGCCCGCGACCGCGTTGCCCAGCATGGTGACCAGCTGCTGCTGGATGAGCTGGAACTTCGCCAGCGGCCGCCCGAACTGGTGGCGTTCGACGGCGTACTGCCGGGCGACGTCGAACGCCGCCAGCTGTTGCCCCACGGCCTGCCAGGCCACCATGATCCGGGACCCGCGCAGGAGCTGGTTGGTGTCCTCGAAGCTGCTGATCCCGGCAAACCGGTCTGCTTCCGGTACGCGGACGTCCTCGAAGACGATGTCCGCGTTCTGTACTGTCCGCAAAGCGATCTTGTTTTCGATCCGGCTCCGCGTCACGCCCGGCAGGGAAGCGTCAACGATGAACCCACGGACAGCGCCTCGGCCGGCGGCGCCGCCTACGGTCTCCTCCCGGGCCCACACCAGCAGGTGGTCGCAGAACGTCCCGTTCCCTATCCAGCGCTTGGCACCGTTCAGCACCCACGTGTCACCGTCGTCGTCGGACTCCCCTGTCGCTGAGGAAATCCGGCGTGCCCGGGTCTCCATCCCGCCGGCCACATCGGAGCCGTGGCCCGGTTCGGTGAGCGCAAACGCGCCGGTGATGCGCAGGCTTGCGGCGTCCGCCAGCAGCCGCTCCTTCTGGTCCGCGGAGCCGAAGCCGTAGAGCGACTCAACAAACAGATCGTGGTGGACCAGGAAGAACGTTGCGATCGAGGTGTCCACCCGGGTCATCTCGGCGATGACAAGTCCGGCGAACAGGTTGCTGTAGCCGCGCTGCGCCGGCGTACTCAGCTCAAGGGCCGCGAGCTTTGGGAGGATGTGCGCCGGAAACTCTGCCTTGTTCCACCAGTCGGCGGCGTACGGTGCGATCTCGGTGGCAAGGAAGCCGCGCAGCTCGGCCAGTTTGGCCTGTTCCTTCGGGCTGAGCATCGATTCGAACGCGAAAAAGTCGGCCGTGGGCAGGTCCTCGAGCCGCGGCGGCGTCGCTGCAGCAGCCGGAGCCACGTTCACTTCGGGCCCATGCGGATGGCGCCGTCGAGCCTGATGGTTTCCCCGTTGAGCATGGCGTTCTCCACAATGTGGGCCACCAGGTTGGCGTACTCGGCGGGCCTGCCAAGGCGGGACGGGTGCGGAACCTGCTGACCCAAAGATTCCTGGGCCTCCTGCGGAAGGGTGGCCATCATGGGTGTCTCGAAAATGCCCGGGGCGATGGTGACCACGCGGACCAGCGAGCGTGCCAGCTCACGGGCCAGCGGCAGCGTCATGGCGGCAACGGCACCCTTGGACGCGGCGTAGGCGGGCTGGCCGATCTGGCCGTCGAACGCCGCCACCGACGCCGTATTGATAATGACCCCGCGCTCCGGACCACCCAGTTCGGTGCTGACCGGTTCCGTGGAGACCATGGCCGCAGCCGCCAGGCGCAACACGTTGAACGTGCCGATGAGGTTTACCTGGATGACGCGGTTGAAGGTGTCCAGCGGCAGCACGCCCTCGCGCCCCAGCACCTTGCCGGGGGTGGCAATACCGGCGCAGTTCACCACAATCCGCAAGGGCCCCAGCGCCACCGCGGCATCGACCGCGGCCTGCACCTGCGCCTCATCGGTGACGTCAGCCGGAATATAGACGGCCCGGCCGGTTGTGCCGCCGCCAGAGGAGCCGGTCCCGTTCAGCTCCGCCGCGAAATCCGCACCGGCCGACGACGGCAGGTCGATCAGCACAACCGACGCGCCGGCGTCGAACAGTCGCCTGGCCGTGGCGGCACCCAGACCGGATGCCCCGCCCGTAATCAGAGCGACAGTACCCAAGACGTCCATACATCCTCCTTGATGCGGCCACCGGAGCTGCCCAGCGCGACCATTAGTTAGTGAATGTTAACTGAAATACCGGCGGCCTGCACCCGCTAGGCTGGAAACCATGACCTCGCCGGACCCCAGCACCGCCCCGTCCAGCCTGCAGCCGATCGACTGGCAGGAAAGGGCAAATGTGGCTGCCCGCTCCGTCACGGCGCTGTTTGGCCGGCGCCTGCTTCTGCTGCCAGGTACCCATTTGGGAGCCGTGCAATGGCCGTCGAAACAGCTGCAGAACCTCCTGCAGCCCTGGCATTACTGGTGGCAGGCGCACTACGTGGACTGCCTGGTGGACGCCGGGCGCCGTGAACTGGGCAACGGGGCAACCCCGGCGGCGCGCTTCAACGGTCCGGACCGTCTGAGCGCCGGCAGGCTCGCTTTCCGGCTGGTCACCGGCATCCGGCTGCGCAACGCCTTCACCTTCGTGAACAGCTACTACGACGACATGGCGTGGCTGGCGCTCGCCACGCACCGGCTGGAGAAACTGGCGGAGGAAACCCGCAAGCCCGGGCGCCGCCGCAACGCCAGGGTCCGCGAAAAACTGACGCTGCAATTCGATTCAGCCTCCACCGATGACC
>NZ_QAIQ01000054.1 GCF_003061105.1 Arthrobacter sp. HMWF013 | reverse complement strand
GGGATGGATACCGGCCTGTTCCCGTTCCTCAGGGCTGAGTTTTGAGTGCGTGGTGGTGGGCGGATGCAGGATCAGGGAACGGACGTCGCCCACATGCGTCATGCGCGTGAATACCTCTACCGCGTCATAGAACGTCCGCGCGGCCTCCAGCCCGTACGCGAGGGTAAAGGCAAATACCGATCCCTGACCGCGGGGCAGGTACTTCTGCGCCAGCGGGTAGTAGGGGTTGGACTGCAGTCCCGGGTAGTCCACACTTGCCACTTCGGGCTGCTGTTCCAGCCACGTTGCCACGGCCAGGGCGTTGCGCGAGTGCCGGTCAATGCGAAGCGAGAGCGTCTCGATCCCCTGCTGAAGCAGGAAAGCGTTGAACGGAGACAAGCTGGGGCCGAGGCGGCCGGCCACCACGGCACGGGTGAAGGCGAAGTTGGCCTTTACGCCGAACTTATCGACCCAGGTGGTCCGGTCCCCCGTTCCGGCGTGGATGGGCTCGTGCAGGTGCGGGTAGCGGTCCGGATGGGCGGCCCAGTCGAACCGGCCGGCGTCCACCACCACCCCGCCGATCGAGTTGCCATGCCCGGCCAGAAACTTGCTGGTGGAGTGCAAAACAATGTCAGCGCCGAAATCGATGGGCCGGAGCAGGTAGGGCGTGGTGAGGGTGCTGTCAATGGCGAAGGGGACGTTGTTGGCGTGGGCGGCGACCGCGATGGCTTCGATATCGATCAGGTCGTTCTTGGGGTTGGGGATGGCCTCGCCGTAGAACAGCCGGGTGTTGGGCCGAACCCGCCGGTGCCAGTCCCCGGGATCGTTGGGCCGTTCCACGAACTCCACGTCGATGCCGAACCGGCGGAAGTTGCCGCGGAACAGGGCCCTGGTGCCTTCGTAAATGGAGGGCGCACTCAGAACGTGGTCGCCGGATTTAAGCACGCCGAGAAGTCCGGTGCTGACGGCGGCCTGTCCGCTGCCTACCAGGGTGGCGCCTACGCCGTGGTCCAGGGCGGCGAGGACTTGCTCCACGGCAGCATTGGTGGGGTTGTTGATCCGGGAGTAGACGTAGCCCGGGTCTGCCCCGGCAAAGCGTGCCTGGGCATGGTCGAAGTCGTCGAAGACAAAGCCTGCGCTGAGGTACAACGGGGCGATGCTGGCACCGTGCCCGGGGTCTCCGCGGTGGCCCGAGTGCACCTGGTCGGTGGTGAAACCGAAGGTGTGGTCCGTGTGGGTCAGCGTGTTATTTGACATGTGCTTGAAAATCCCTACTTTCATGTTGTGCCGGGAGCGCCTCAAACAGGGCCTCAAGCAAGGTCGCCAACTGGCTGGCAGCCGCCCGGACCCTCAGGAGCACGTGCCCCGCAGATGCCTCGCGCAGTACCCGGGCTGCGGCGTCAACCGTTCCTGTCACCACAACTTCCTCGGGGCTGGTTCCGGCCGGAGCTCCCCCGCCAGCCGGAATCCAGGTCACTGTCAGGTAATTGGGAGCCGCTGCATCTTCCTGCCCGCCGGAGTCCGGTCCGATGACGCCGTCCACGGATACTGCAGGGCCGGCTGCAACGGCGTCCGTGAGCAGCAGGGTGCGGTGCGCGGAGGGCAGTGGTACGTTCAGGGCTCCTGCCACCGAATAGACTTCGCCGGCGAACGACGCCGGGACAAGGCTTCGCGGGTCCGCGAACCTGCCTGTGTCCCGGTCGCCAACGAGCGCCTCCTCGGGGAAGCTCACCCACAGCCTACGCAGGACCTCAACGTACTCAGCCAGGAGCCGGGCATGACTGTCGGCAATCGTTGGCGGGCTTGACGGGGCCGCGGAGGTGACGGGGTCAAGGCCGTCGGCGCGGAGGAAAAGGCCCACCTGGCCGCAGGTGATCCGGTTCAACGACTGGATCCGGCGGGCCAGGTTATAAGGCGCGTTCCGCGAACTGCTCGCGGCAACGATCAGCCGCGGCGGGGCGCCGGCTGGCCTCCTGACAGTACCCGAGGTGTGCGGGGCGATCAGGTCCGCGGCGAGGATCCCGGCAAGGACGCTGGGATCCAAACCCGGTCCGCCGCCGTCGGCGGTCTCCGGCAGGAGGAGCGGCACGGACCGGGCCGTGGCCACGGCTGCGGCAGCCCGGGCAGCAGCCACCACCGTCCTCGCGGCCTCGGCGTCCGGAGCCGGGGCCCCGGGAAACTCCACGATCAGACGCGGGGCGGTGGTCATGCTGCTCCTTGGGATGGTCCGGCGCCGGCAAGCACCGGCAGTTCGCGGCGTACGGTTGCCTGTACGGGCAGGTTCAGGTGCTCGCGCAGGGTGGTTCCCTGATACTCGGTGCGGAACAGGCCGCGGCGCTGCAGTTCGGGGACGACGTGGTCCACGAACTGGTCAAAGCCGCTGGGCAGTGCGTCCGGCATGACGTTGAAGCCGTCGGCGGCGCCGGACCGGTACCAGTGCTCGATGTCGTCCGCGATCTGCTCGGGCGTGCCCACCACTATGCGGTGGCCTGCCCCGCCGCCCAGGGCGTGGAGCAACTGGCGGTAGGTGGGGTTGTCCCGGTCGATGATGCCCAGCACCATCCGGTAGAACGTCTGCGATCCGGTGGCGGCCTCCGGTTCGGGGAGTCCTTCGCGGCGGACCGGCGCATCCAGATCCACGTGCTTCAGGTCGAAGCCGAGCTGGCTGCTGAGCCGGCCGATCGCGTACGGGAGGGGCACCAGCTCAGCCAGCAGCCGGCGCCGTTCCTTCGCCTCCGCTTCGGTGCTTCCGATGACGGTGGACAGGCCCGGCAGGATGGCAATTTCCTCGGGGCGCCGGCCGAATGTGGCCGCCGCGGCGTCGATGTCCCGCCGGAACGCCAGCGCCTCGTCGAGGGTTTGCGCGGCGGTGAAGATGACTTCTGCGTGTTCGCCGGCTAGCCGGATGCCCGCCTTGGAAGCACCGGCCTGTACCACCACGGGGCGTCCTTGCGGGGAGGCGGGCAGGGCGCCGGATTCCGCGGCACCGGCCCAGGCCGAAACAACGCTGGCCGTTACCTCGCTGGCGCGGACGTAGCGGCTGGCGTGCTCTGGTTCGCCGTCGCGGCCGAAGTTGGCAGCGGCAGCAGCCCCTGCCGTTGTCACCACGTTCCATCCGAACCGTCCGCCGCTGACCGTGTCCAGGGCGGCCAGCCGGGAGGCGAGTTCGCTGGCGTCATTGTAGCTGGAGGAGAAGGTGCCGATCAGGCCGATCAGGCTGGTCTGGGCGGCGATCCTGGCCAGCAGGACACTGGGCTCGAAGCTGTTTCCCGGCCGATACTCCAGGTCCTTCTCAATCACCGGGCCGTCGGCGAGGAACACCGCGTCAAGTTTTGCCGCTTCAGCCTTCTTTGCGATGTCCACGTAGTGCTTCAGGGTGTAGGCGGACAGCGGATGGTTCTCCGGAACCCGCCATGAGCCCCCGAATACACCGGCGTTGAGGATGTTGACGTTGATATGGAGCTGGCGGCCGCCCTGTGGGCCTGTCACTTGTTCTTCCAGGTGTTGACGAAGTGGTTCCGGGACTGGGCGTCGAAGATTATGCCGTCCACGTACTTGGCGTGGGCGATCACCTGCGAGGGGTTGTAGACGGGGTTGACCAGCGCGTACTTGTCGAGCAGCACGTCCTGGGCGTCCTTAGCCGCCTGGGCGCGCTTGGCCGGATCGAGCGTGAGTTCAAGTGCGCCGAGCTTGGTGGTGACTTCGTCGTAGCCCGGGAAGTCCTTGGTCAGGTAGGCCCCGTTCCCCAGTTTGGGGCTGTACTGCAGGTTCAGGACGCCGGCATCGTTGCGTGATCGGTTGGCGGCCACAACGTTCCAGTCGGTCTGGGCTTTGGCGACATTGGCGGAGTAATCCGGAATCGGGACCACAGTGAGCTGCAGGTCGATGCCGATCTTCTTGAGGTCCTGCTGGATCGACTCGTAGGCGGGTTTGTTGACCACCAGGTTGTTGATGCCCAGCAGTTTGACGGTGAGGCGCTGGCCATCCTTGGTGCGGATGCCGTCGGCACCGGGGCCCCAGCCGGCGTCGTCCAGGATTTTCGCGGCCTGCTGCTGGTCGAACTTCAGGATGCTGCTGCTGTAGTCCACATGGCCCTGCACGGAGGAAGCGAGCACCGACGTCGCGATGGAGTAGGAATCCGTGAGCACGGTCTTTTCAATCGACTCGCGGTTCCAGCCAAGCTGGATGGCCTTGCGGACAGCGATGTCATTCGTGGGGAAGATGGAGGCGTTGAAGTTGAAGTAGATAGAGGTGCCGGAGACCTGCCGGGAGATGATTTCGAACCCGGCGTCTTTCAGCGGCTGCTCGTCTGTGGTGCCAACGTCGAGGGTTGCGTCAATAGTTCCTGACTTAAGGGAACCGGTTCGGACGCTGGCTTCGGGGATGGTGTTAAAGACGATCTTGTCCAGGTACGCTTCGCCGTCGTGTTTGATGGCCGGCGGGGACCAGTTGTAGCCCTCGCGCTTGACCAGTACGGTCTTAGCCTGCGGCTGCCAAGACTCATACACGAACGGGCCGGTGCCGATCACGTTCTTGGGATCGGTCCGTTCCTCTGCGCTCTTGGCGAGAGTAGCCAGTGAGAGGAAGCCCGGCTGCGCGTTGCCGGTAAAGGAGGACGCCTGCAGGAAGCTGGCGATGGGCTTTTCAAAGCGGACGACGGCAGTGAACTCGTCCGGTGTGAGCGTTTCGATGTAGCCGGGCAGCAGCGTGGCGCCGTTCGGGGAGATGTTCAGAGCCTTGTCGCCGCGCACGTATTGGTCGAAGTTCGCCTTCACGGCGGCGGCGTTAAACGGGGAACCGTCGCTAAAGGTAACGTCATCCCGCAGGCGGAATGTGAACTCGGTCAGCTCTGCGTTGGTTTCCCAGGACTTGGCCAGCCAGGGGGTGATCTCGCCGGTGTCGGGATCCTGCCACGTGAGCTTGTCCGTGACGTTGTTGCCGATGATCGATTCAGCGTAGTTCGTACCCCACTGGGTATCGGGGCTGCGCTGGTAATCCAACAGCCCGAACTCGAGCGTTCCTCCACGGATAGGGCCGCTATTGCTGACAGTGTTTGTCGACTGCACGGCCGATGCCGAGACTCCCCAAGTGATACCCAGTGCTGCAATGGCGGCCGCACCGACAGCCAACCACGGCCATTTCTTCCGCGGTGGCCTTCCGCTTTCAATTGACGTACGAAGATCCGACATGACCCAAACTCCTGTGCCTCCAACAGCCAACACCTGTTGTCCGGCTGTGATGATCACCGACAGTACAAAGCCTGAGGACTCACTGCACTTTGCGTTGCGGTGAACTAATCCCGGTGACTCGGCACGACGCCGCGTTTCGAAAACAGCAGTAGCGGTGCGCAACGGTAGGCAATACAAGGCATCGATTCGTCATTGAGCGCAACCCGCCACCACTTACGACAAGGCAAGGGAAATAGCGCGTCCGGAAGCTCCGATGCGGAACATCAGCGCGGGCGGTGTTCTGAATAGGAGACATTTGCGAAGTGGTTTGAGTACAACCTCAGGGATCGGAGCCGCGAACTAACGCCCGGAGGTTTGCTTGGCTGGCCTCGATCCTCCAGCACCGGTGAATTGACATGCAAGTCTGTCATTGGGCTGAACACTGACCGCCGTATCGTCCTTATCGACGAACAGATACCCTCGGACGCATGCTCCTCAGGCATACCGCTATGGAGAAGTGCGCTCGGGTGTAGACAAAGCACCGACAAAATTTCGGCCTGGTGTGATGCCACCTGCATCAGGAAGCGCCTATTTCCTCCTGCGCTTCCTCACGTGCCGACGATTTCCCAATTAGCGAATAGTGAAGAATTCTCCCGCCCACAATTTCCCAGCCACCCTGAGGAGCTACTGCAAAGCAGGCGGGGTTTGCCAACGCCTGCGCCCAGGCACCCGCCTCCCAGAACACGTCACCTGAGGCGCGGTCCGGTTGCAGTTGCAGGGCGACCGAAATCATAAGTGCGCGGCCTCGAGCGAAGCGTGCTGAGCGAAACACACGACATCGATGCTCACACCGCGGTTCAAGCAGGACCGTTTGCGGGCCATCGCCGTGGCAGCGACCTCCACCCCCCTCCCGGATGTCCTGCCACGCTAGAAGTACATCTGGCGGCGGAGCAAGAAAAGCTCATCACCGCAGGTTGCGTGGACCCTGCCGGTGATTGCGCCGATTATGTCCTCATACTGCTGTGGGCAGCAGGCGGACGCCCTCGCGGTTGCCATGCATCTGGCGTCCCGTGCCGTCGAGGCCGACCACCCAGACGATTGCGGAGTTAGTTGTCTTGGCGTCAACGCGCCCTCGGTACGGAGGCCCCTCAGACGGGGTGACCTCAACGGTTGCGCCGACGGTGATCGCGGACCAGTCCTCGGCAGGGTAAGCATCCAGGGCGTCCTCCGGATGAAAATCGGCAGCGGCCTGTAGTGGGCCCCGGACCCGTCCTCGGGTGCCGGATTTGGCCGGCGTCATGCCACGCTCTCCAGACGACTGGCACTGGGCTCCACTCCTTGAAAGTAGCTGCCCTTGAAGAAGACAAGCGGCTCAGCATCTTCCTGCGCCGCAAGTGCACGGACTGCGCCGACCACGATGGTGTGATCGCCGCCGTCGTATTCTTCATGCAGTTCGCAGTCCACCCAGGCGAGTGCCTGGTCCAGCATCGGGTTGCCCAGCGGTGACAGCGAGTAGTCGACTCCGGCGAACTTGTCCGTACCGGAACGGGCGAACTGGGCGGCAAGATGCTGGTGCTCCGCGGGCAGGATGTTTACGGTGAATCGGCCCGCCTTACGCAGCAGCGGCCAGGTGCTGGAGCTACGGGCCGGGCTAAAGGTGACCAGTGCCGGCTCGAGGGATAGGGAAGAGAAGGACTGGCAGGTGAAGCCTGCGGGGCCGTTGTCCGTGGCCGCGGTGATGACGGTCAGCCCGGAGGCAAAGTGGCCCAGGACGTGGCGCAGGCGCTGCGGGGTGAGATCAAAGTGTTCCGTCATGTCGTTTCCTTTCAAGACCCGGTGATTCAAACCAACCACCCGCTCCCAAAACGATCAATCGACTGCGAAACGCACTGACGCCCTAGGCAACCTGCGTTCACGGTACGAATCATGAGGTAATCCAAGCCCTGATTGACAGTATTCCTAGTCCCTCCCTGCCCCGCCATCGACTACGGTTGCTGCTTCCCCGTACTAACGGACCGTGAACCGAATAATGACGGATTGACTCGCCTGTTCTGCATTCAGGACCAGTACAGCTCGATGAGCTGGGTGTTCACGGTGCGCAGCGCCTTGGTGCGGGCGGCCCGCACCCGGTCCTTCAGTTCGCCGAGGAGTTCGGTGTAGCCGCTGGGGAGGGCGAGGTCACGGGCGTCAGACATGCGTTTGATCCTATCGATGCTCACTGACAGTCCGGCGTTCGGCTTAGCGGCTGGGCCCGCTCTTACCTCGTTCAGCCCCCAGCGATGCTCCCGTGCGGGTCTTTCTGGCTTTGGCTGCGCCTTTGCCCACGGTCACGGCGGCGCTGGGGTGTGTTCCCTCGCTGCGCTCTGCCGCTAGCCGCCCGCGGACTTGGTTCTCATTGGCACCGGTCGTGGCCAGGGACGCGGCAAATGACTCCTGGCGCTCCGCTGACCCGTAGTCCGCGGCGGACGTACTTTCAGCTTTCAAGCCTTGGTCTTGCAGTCGGCTGCTGTCGTTGCCGGTGACGCGGTTCTCGATCTCGCGGCCGACGCCTTCAAGGCGGGCGAAGAGTTCCTTTTCGGCCCATTCGTACCGCTGCTCGAGGGATGAGAACTGGGAGCCTTTGAAGCCGCCCTCGGCGAGGAGCTTGGCTTCGTGCATTTCCTTGGCTGCTTTGACGAACCCGGGGTCTTTGAAGTGGGAGTCGGTGGCGCCGTTGATGTTGGCCGTGGTTTCTTTGCGCAGCTGGTCAAGGTCCGGACCGTTGACACCGTCCTTGCCGATCAGGAACAAACGTTCCTTGATGTCTGCGTCGGCAGCGGCAACTGCCTTCGGGGTTTTCGCGCTGTGTGCCCTCTGCAAAGCCTGTGCCAGCTCGGGACTGGCCAGGTACTCCACGGGCACCTGGTGGCGCTGCATTTCCGGGGCCAGCTTCTCTGCCTGGGCCCGGAGTTCTTCAGCCCGGGCCGCTGCGAGCAGCTGTATGGCCTTCTCATGTTCGGCAGCTGCCTTGCGCGTCTCTTCTCGGCTCAGTGCCAGCGCTTCCAGCCGCGCCTTCTCAGCCGTGATGGTCTCGATGCCGGACTCCAAGTAGGCGGCGTCGGCCCCGACGTCGTGTGTGTCGATTCCGTAGCGGGTGAGGACTTCGTGCCGGATTCGCTCCGCGGCCGCCAGCGCCGCGGGGTCATGGTCTTTCCAGCCTTCCGCGACGGCATGGGCCGTGGCGATATCGGACGGCTGGGCCTTGTCCCACCACTGATCCTTATGCACCGGCGAGAGTGCTGCTTGCACCGCGCTGCGTTGGGCAGCCAGCTGCGCCTGGGCTTCGTGCGCTGCCTGGGCGTCCTGCTGTTCCTGTTGCCGTTGCAATTCCTGCCGCCGGCGGGCCAGTGTTTCGGCGATCCGCGAGGCGATCAACAGTGACTGGCGCATTCCGCTGTCCAGGACGTCATCGATTCCATCTGATTCACTCATGGTGTTCCCCCTTGCACTTGGTGTGATTCTTATCGGTCGAGCACAGGGCCTGGTTCACGCCCCGTGTGTTGGTGGGTTTTTGCAGGTGTCGGTGTGGTGGGTACTGCAGAATCTGGGCGGATGGGAGCCATGCCTCGGAGACCCAGTTCCACGGACTTCGGCACAGGCGTCTTCTCCGGCGCACCCTGTTCCGGTGCGCCCACGGTGACTGGCTTGGGCATGGTCGCTGCGAAGGGTTTCAGTTGTTCGGTCACCACGGCGCGGATCCGTTGTGCTTCCCTGGCGCGCCCGGATTGTTGGTGCATCTCGTGGATGGCAAAAGCGGTGTTGACCAGCTGCAGCATGAGGGCCGCTTGGGCCGCCGTCTTGTCTTTGCTTGACGCCGCCATGAACAACATGGCCGTCCCGGCAATCGACGGGAGTGCTACGGGTTTGCTGTACTGGCGTGGTGCGCGCAGCTGGGCTGTGCGGGACAGCTCGGCAGCGGTCGCTGCCAAGGGTCCGGGCGTAGGTTCCAGGCGATGTGACCATGCCGCGAACGCCCCTGATACTTCCCGTGCTGCCTTCGCCCAGGTGGCGTGGTCATCCCTAGGCAGGACGCGAAGTTTCTCGACCAGTGCCGTGGCGTTGCGGGTGTATTCCACCCACACATCTTCTGACGGTGTGGCGTTCTCGGGACCGGTCCTGGAGACCTTGCGCTTGTTGCGCGCGGCGGCGTTCCATTCCGCTGCTGCCTCGGTCGCCAGGTGCGGAGAGTCGGGCCACTCTTCACGCAGGGCGCCGAGCTTCAAGTCGGAAGCAAGAGTGCCGCCGCCGAACCAGATAGGGCGCTCCCCACGTGCGGGGCGTTCAGCTACTGAGTAGCCAACAATGACGTCGGTGGTGTTCTTCGCGTAGCGCGGCCGGACCAGCAGCCCGGTGTCACGGGCGCGGCGGACGAACTCCGCTTCTGTCGCTGCCGCGCTGGCGCTGGCGCGCACCTTGCGGGCCAGGGATGCCCGGTGCATTTCGCGCATCTCCCGGGCGGCGGTGGCCTTTTCGGCCCGGTCGTAGCCGCGGGTGGCGTGGACGCTGGACAGCTCTTCGAGCCCGTACTTGGTTTCCAGTTCACGGCAGGTCTGTTGCGCCCGTTTGTAGTCGCCGTGGGTGGAAGCTTTGGTGCCGTCTTCGCGGACCAAGGACACGGCGATGTGGATGTGGTGGTTGCCGTTCTCGCTGGTGCCGTGGTTGATCGCTACCCACCGGCACTGCGCTTTTCCGCTGGCCTCGGTAAAGCCCATGGCATCGACGAAGTCGTTCGCGATGTCACCCCACTGCTGGTCCGTCAGGGCGCCTTCTTCGGCGCGGAGGCTCAGGGAGCAGTGCCACACGTCGGCGTGCTTGTGGCCGTTCGGCACCCGTTCCTTCTTGACCGGGTCCCAGCGGTAATCCTTCTGCAGCACCTCGACGCCGAAGGCCTTCCTAGGCTGGTCCAGATGCTTCGCGATCGCGATCGCGTCGTCCTTGTCGAGGACGCCGTCGTCGTACCAGGCCATGATCGCCGCATCGCCGGCGACCAGGTGCGGGTCGGTGTGCGCGTTTTTCGTCTTATCCGCATCGGTGGAGGCCAGGTACAGCATGAGCCCGGACATCCGGGAACCGCGGGTGATGTTCGGGATCATCCCTACATCAACCCCTCGATGGTCCGGTCGATCCGCATCGCCACCTCACGCACATACGCCAGCGCCGCCTTGGCATCCTGGGGGAATTCATCGCCCGCGTTCGCGTGCCTCGCGATCTGGTTGACGTTGTTCGACACCCGCGCCAACAACGTATGGATCGCCATCAGTTCAGCCATCGCCGCCTTCCGTTCGGTCGGAGTCTCCGACGACTCCGACAAAGCAGCGGTCAGCAGCAGGTTCGGGACCGTGACCTTCTCCCTCGCAGCCCTCGCGACCAGGGCGGCTTCCTCCTCGGCGGTCACCCACACATCGCGGCGCTTCTTCGTCCCCGCAGGGGAATTCGCACGGCGCCGCTTCGAAAGGCGGGAACGCGGCACACTCTCCTCAGACACACACTCCCCCCATCCCTCAAACGGCCACTCAGTTCAAAAGCCCAGCGCAGCGACCCCGACACCGGGGACCACACAAGCCAGTGTGCCAAGCAAACAACTACGGGCCGTGAGCGACACGCCATTTACACCCGTGTAAATGTATAGCTTGCTCCGCCCCAATTGGCTTTCGCGGCACGCCGGGCTGCCTCCTCGGGGTGACACCCTGCCGCCGGTAGGCTGGCACCGTCTGTACAGCCAACCTTGGGGGGACCATGCTCACAGAACACGACTACCCGGACGCCCCGGCGCCCCGGGTCCAGATCTGCACCTACCGGCAGGCAAACGACTCACGTCCAGGGCGGATCTATCTGCAACTCGGCGTCGAGCGGGATTTCAACCCGGCAAACCTTCAACGCCAGCGAGCTGCCGAAGAACGTCTCAGCGGCGGCACAGACCAGGTGTGCGGAAGCATCGACAATGTCGCAACCCGCCACATGCAGGACCTGACCGGAAGAAGAGCCCGCATAGTCGAAGACGGCTACGCCGTCAGCATCGAAATGGACATCCCGGACGCCACCGAAGGTGCCGCGCACACCCCCGCCTCTGGCGCCGGCACAGATGCCGGCCCGGCGCTGACGGCGGACCAGGAACTGGTAGTTCCGGAACTGGTCCGTAGCATCGAAACCGTCCTGCCCCTGCAGGAACGGCAGCACACTGAAACGCTGGCGCTGATGGTCGCCAAGGAGATCCCTTCTGCGGCAGATGTGATCAGCTCCAGCGACCGGGTGACGCTCGCGGAGGTCATCGCCCACCACGAACACCGGATGGACAGATACACCCCAATGCCAGTACCGGCGTCGATACGACTCGCCGAACTCTCCTTCCCCCAACACGCCAGAGCCGCACTCCACCACAGCCCTGACAACACCTCGGCGGGACCGGCAGGCACAGCACGCTCACACCACGTCGTCCCCGACCTCGAACGCTGAACCGCAACACCACGAAAGGCACACGCAAACACCATGGCTTCCATCAACATCGAAGAAACCAAAAACCAGGCCCGAGCCCTGCTCAACTCACGCATCAAATCCGTCGAAGAACTCGTCCAGGCACGCCAACGCGTCGCCGACCTCAAAGACCAGCTCACCGCCGCTGAACGCGACGACAAACGCGCCTACGTCAAAGCCACCCGCGACGGCTGGAGCCCCGAAGAACTCAAAAAGCTCGGCCTCGAACCAGCCGCCGCAGGCCGCCGCCGCAAAGCCCAGGCCAAGACCGCCGGCGTCCCCGCCGACACCGCGGCAGGCACCGATTCAGCCGAGCCGGAAACTGTTTAGGAGAACCAAGGCCCCTCGCCCACATGGGCACGGCAAAAGCTATCTACCTTCGGGCTTTTCCCGCACACATGTGGACGACGGGACCCACCTGGCCGGCTGCACACAAACGCCGGCACACCACCAGCCGGCACGTCGCCACCGGGACCGGCGAATGTGCACAGCCTGGAAACGAAGCGCGTCACCAGCGGACACCTTCCCCATGGACCAAGACAGACGCCGCCGGCCAACCCCGCCGCGGTGGTTGGGTTCTTTTCAGCAGGGACGATACCCACCGTTCAGACGTGGCGAGGTCGGGCAGCGACGGAACCTTGATCAGTGGCAGGGTTCTAAGGCGCTCGGGGGATCCTCGGGCCGTACAGGACGGTGACAACCACAAGCTGCAGGGCGGCGCTCATCACCACCAAGGACCGCAGGCCCGCGTGATCCAAGCAATGGCACCAACCGCACAGACCGGCGTCACAAACATCCGCCAAGACGAAGGCCGGCACCCGATAGGTGCCGGCCCTTTTTCGCTGCTTTGGGACTGGAT
>NZ_QAIQ01000514.1 GCF_003061105.1 Arthrobacter sp. HMWF013 | reverse complement strand
CCGGCACCGAGCCCGGCTGCCTGCAGCTCCCGCCCCTTGGCCCTGACAGCGGCCAGGAGCTCGGCATAACTCAGGGAACGCCGGCCGTCGTCGAGCGCCGAAGCTTCAGGGAACCGGGCGGCCGTGTCCTCGAGAATGGCCATCAGCGTCCGCTCGGGAGGAGCCAGGGGGGAACCGGCAAGCTGCGGGCGGTACAGGACTTCCGGCGGGGATGCGACGACGTTCGACAGGTGCTCACTCACCGTCAAATCCTGCCTGAGTAAGGTGAACGGCAGGTGTCTGGAATTGGTTGAAGGTTCATGTTGCGTTCACCTTGGTGCCCGTGGGCTTAGGGAACAAGGAGAACCTTGCCTGTGGTGCGCCGCCCTTCCAGGTCCTCGTGCGCCTTCCCGGCGTCGGCAAGAGAATACGTGGCACCGATCCGCACCTTGAGATGACCCTTTTCTGCGGCAGCGAAAACCTCACTGGAGCGCCAGCGGCGTTCCTGTTCGTTGAGCAGGAAGTGGGCCAGGGAGGGGCGGGTCAGTGTCAGCGATCCGCCCGCATTGAGGCGCTGTGGATCCACGGGTGGGACCGCTCCCGAAGCCGCTCCGAAGAGGACCAGGGTGCCCCTGGTGCGCAGGCAGGACAGCGAACCGTCGAAAGTGTTGCGGCCGACGCCGTCGTACACCACGTCCACGCCCTTCCCGCCGGTGAGTTCGCGGACATGGTGGGGAAAGCCCTCATAGCGCAGGACGTGGTCCGCCCCGGCGTCGCGGGCAAGTTCTTCCTTGGCGTCCGAGGAGACTGTGGTGATGACGCGGGCGCCCCGCTCCTTGAGCAGTTGGGTCAGCAGCAGGCCCACGCCTCCGGCGCCGGCGTGGGTGAGGACGGTGTGGCCCGGTTCAACCCTGAAGGAGGAGTTGATCAGGTAATGCGCGGTCATGCCCTGGAGGGGCAGTGCCGCGGCCGTGAGGTCGTCCACGCCGTCCGGTACGGGGAGTGCCTTGGCCGCATCGATCAGGGTGTGGCCGGCGTAGCATTTTGCGCCCTCGGCCGTGGCAACCCGGCTTCCCACCGTGAAGTTCTCGACTCCTTCGCCCACCTCCACCACGGTGCCGGCGGCTTCCGAACCGGGGGTGAAGGGAAACGGGACCTGATACATTCCGCCGCGCTGGTACGTCTCGATGAAGTTGACGCCGGCACCGTGGTGG
>NZ_QAIQ01000513.1 GCF_003061105.1 Arthrobacter sp. HMWF013 | reverse complement strand
ACATAGTGACGCCGGCCGCGTTGGCAGCGGCGATGACTTCCTCATCCCGGACCGAACCGCCGGGCTGGACCACGGCGCGGACGCCGGCGTCGATCAGGATCTGCAGGCCGTCAGCGAACGGGAAGAACGCATCCGAAGCCGCAACAGCCCCGCGGGCACGTTCCGGAGCACCCGAAGCGTCGGCGTTTGAGGCGCCGCCGGCACCGTCGACGTCGGACTTCACCGTTACGCCGAGCGTGTTGGCCCGCTCTACGGCGAGGCGGCAGGAATCCAGCCGGTTGACCTGGCCCATGCCGATGCCCACGGCGGCGCCGTCGGCAGCGATCAGGATGGCGTTCGATTTGGCGGCGCGGCAGGCGGTCCAGGCGAAGGCGAGGTCCGCGAGGGTCTTCGCGTCAGCAGCTTCGCCGGCGGCAAGGGTCCAGTTGGCGGGGTTGTCACCGTCGGCGTCCACCTTGTCTGCGACCTGGACCAGCACGCCGCCGGAGACCTGGCGGATCTCGGACGGGTAGCGGCCGTAGCCTTCCGGAAGGGTCAGGAGGCGGATGTTCTTTTTCTGGGACAGGATCTCCACGGCTTCGGGTTCGAAGGCCGGCGCGATGACCACTTCGGTGAAGATGCCGGCAACGGTTCGTGCCATCCCGGCGGTGACAGTGCGGTTCGCAGCGATGACGCCGCCGAACGCGGAGACCGGATCGCAGGCGTGGGCCTTGGCGTGCGCGTCCGCGATCGGGTCCTCGGCGTCGGCAGCGCCGACGGCAACACCGCAGGGGTTGGCGTGCTTGATGATGGCGACTGCCGGCTCGGCAAAGTCGAACGCGGCGCGGAGGGCTGCGTCGGCGTCGACGAAGTTGTTGTAGCTCATGGCCTTGCCGTGCAGCTGGTCCGCCTGGGCGATGCCGGCAGGGGCTGCCTTGTCCACGTAGAGGGCTGCCTGCTGGTGCGGGTTCTCGCCGTAGCGGAGGACTTCGGAGCGCTCCAGCGACAGGCCGGCGTAGGCAGGCCAGTCGATGACGCCGTCGCCGTCTTCGTCGAGGAACTGGCTGGCAGTCCAGGAGGCCACGGCGTTGTCGTAGGACGCGGTGTGCGCGAACGCCTTGGCGGCGAGCCTGCGCCGGGTCTTCAGGTCAAAGCCGCCTTCAGCGGCGGCGGTGACCACGTCACCGTAGAAGCCGGGGTCAACAACAATGGCGACGGCGGCGTGGTTCTTCGCGGCGGAACGCACCATGGCGGGGCCGCCGATGTCGATCTGCTCCACGACGTCGTCCTGCGGTGCGCCGGACTTGACCGTCTCGACGAAGGGGTACAGGTTCACCACCACGAGGTCGAAGGTTTCAATCTCCATGCCGGCCAGGGTTTCCATGTGCGCGGGGACGCGGCGGTCCGCGAGGATGCCGCCGTGAACGCGGGGGTGCAGGGTCTTGACGCGGCCGTCGAGCATTTCCGGGGAGCCGGTGACTTCTTCGACTTCCTGGACCGGAATGCCTGCCGCGGCGATCTTCTTGGCAGTGGAGCCGGTGGAGACGATCTTCACGCCCGCTGCGTGCAGGCCCGTGGCGAGTTCCTCCAGACCGGTCTTGTCGTAAACCGAAATCAGTGCCCGGCGAATGGGGACTCGGTCGATGGATACACGGTCAGGCTGCGGCAAGCTCACAAAAGTCTCCGTCTTATCTCGCGGGCAATGGCCGCGGTTGGTGGGGATAGGCCCAGTTTATCGCGTCGCAGCAGCGAGCCGGCCCCGCCCCTGGTTGCCTCTAAGATTTAGGCAGGAGGCCGAGATGAATACTTATACGACTGTGCCCAGTGGCGAACAGGTGGTGCAGGAACTGCCGTGGCGGTGGAAGGTGCAGGGCAGGATCTTCCTGATCGGCGGCCTCGGCTTCATGTTCGACGCCTGGGACGTCACGCTCAACGGCATCCTGATTCCGCTGCTTTCCACGCACTGGGCGCTTGCTCCGGGCGAGGTGGCCTGGGTGGGCACAGCCAACCTGATCGGCATGGCCCTCGGCGCCTTCGTATGGGGCACCATCGCGGACACGATCGGGCGAAAGAAAGCCTTCACGGCCACCCTGCTGATCTTCTCCCTGTTCACCGTGCTGGGCGCTTTCTCCCCTGACTTCATCTGGTTCTGCGTTTTCCGCTTTATGGCCGGGTTCGGGCTGGGCGGCTGCATTCCCGTGGACTACGCCCTGGTGGGTGAGTTCACGCCGCGGAAGCAGCGCGGCAGGGTCCTGACTGCCATGGATGGCTGGTGGCCTATCGGCGCGGCACTCGCCGGTTTTGTTTCCGCCGCCCTGGTGGGCATTTTCGGCGACTGGCGCCTGACCATGCTGGTGATGGTCCTGCCCGCGCTCCTGGTCTTCTGGGTCCGGCGCAGTGTCCCCGAATCCCCGCTGTTCCTGATCCGCAAAGGCAGGCGCGAGGAAGCGGCGAAGGTCATCGATGAGCTGGTGGCAGCAACCGGCGCAGAGCCCCGTGCCTACAGCCTCCCGGACGCGCAGGAAGTCCCCCGGCTCTCGGCCGGCAGCGCGTGGCATCAGCTCAAGCTGGTCTGGCAGTTCAACTGGAAGATCACCGCCACTGCGTGGGCCCTGTTCTTCAGCATTCTCCTGGTCTACTACCTGTCCCTCACCTGGATGCCCCGGATCCTGATCGGCGCCGGCTTCGCGGAGTACAAGGCGTTCCTCACGACGGCGTCCATGGCCGCCGTCGGCCTGCTGGGCGTCATCGTGGCCGCGCTGCTCGTGGAGCGGGTCGGCCGCAAATGGATCCTGGCCATCACGGGCCCGCTGTCCGCACTGACCCTGGTGATCGTGGCCTTTGTGGTGGATATCCCCACCGCTGCCGTGTTCTGGCTGCTGGTGTTCGGGTTTGTGGTGCAGGTGGCCATTCCGGTTCTTTATGCCTACGTGTCGGAGCTGTACCCCACCGAGCTCCGTGGCACGGGGTTCGGCTGGGCTTCTACGTTCTCCCGGCTGGGCGCAGGCTTGGGCCCGCTCATCTTCGCCAACTACTTCTGGCCGGAGCTGGGCCTGGCCACGTCCTTTGCGCTGGCCGGGGGCCTGGTCCTGCTCGCCGTGCTGTGGATGGCCTTCTTCTCCCCCGAGACCAAGCAGCGCCGCCTGGAGTAACAGTTAAGGTTGTTGACGGCCGGAGTAAATAGCGGTCATCTCGTGATAATTGAAACCTTGCGGAACGGTAAGCACGCTGATTAACTGAGGGGGTCGGCATGGGGGTTTGGCACCAACTTACTGAGAAGGAAGTGGCAACATGGGCATTATCGGATTTCTCATTTTGGGCTTGATTGCGGGAGCCATCGCCAAGCTCATCCTGCCCGGAAAGCAGGGCATCGGCTGGGTCATGACCCTGGTACTTGGCGTCGTAGGAGCCTTGCTGGGCGGCTGGATCGGATCGCTGATCTTTGGCGGCGGCCTGGCTGAATTCTTCGATATCCGGACATGGCTGTTGGCCATTCTGGGCTCCGTTATTGTCCTGCTGGTTTACGGCGCAGTGACAGGACGCAGCCGCACCCGCGCCTGACCACCAGAGCACCAAGCAGCAAAGGCGCCGTTTCCCGAAAGGGAAGCGGCGCCTTTTGCTGTGCAGGTCCCCGCAGGATCAGCTTCGGGCTGCGGTGGATGATGCTGCGGCGAGCGAAGCCAGGGTGGAGATCAGGAGCCGGCGCTCCACCACCTTGATCTTTTCGTGCAGGGTTTCCTCGGTATCCGAGTCTTCGATCGCCACCGCTTCCTGGGCGATGATGGGTCCGGTATCCATTCCGGCGTCGGCCCAGTGAACGGTGCAGCCGGTGACCTTCACGCCATAGGCCATGGCGTCCCGGACCCCATGCGCACCGGGGAAGGACGGCAGCAGGGCGGGGTGGGTGTTGAGGTATCTGCCGTTGAAGGCAGCGATGAAGTCGGCGCTGACGATGCGCATGAAGCCGGAGGAGACCACCACGTCCGGGGCATAGGAAGCCACCCGGGCGGTCAGGGCCGCGTCCCATTCGGCGCGGGTGGGGAACGAATTGAAGTTGACCACGAACGTCTCCAGCCCCGCCTCGGAAGCGCGTTCGACGCCGTAGGTCCCCTCCCGGTCGGCACCCACCGCTGCGATCTCAACGTCCAGCTCCCCTGACTTTGTGGCGTCAATGACAGCCTGGAGGTTGGAGCCGGTTCCGGAGACGAGGACTACGATGCGCATGGGTCTAGCTTATGGGCAGGCTCGCGTAGGCTGGAAAAATGAACCCCTCCATGGAACCGGCCGAAAAGCAGCGCACCAAACCGCCGCTCAGCGAAGCCGCCAAAAGCTCGCTGGGCAAGACCCGCAACCTGTTCCGCATCTTCATTGTCACCGTGCTGGGCGCCTTCTTTGTCTACCAGCTCGACGTCAGCTACCTCTGGCTCACCAGCATCCTGACCGTCGCGAGCCTGGTCATCGGAATCATCCTGCTGGTCCGTTCCGCGAAGCTGAAGGAATCCAAACTCGTCCTTGCGGGCACCATTTCCGGGCTGGTGGTCATGCTTGTCATGGTGCTGGTCATCCTCGTGACTGCCGTGTTCTTCGACCAGGTCCGGGACTTCCAGGCCTGCTCACGGCAGGCCCTCACAGACCAGGCGCTGTCCGGCTGCCGCGTCCAGCTTGAAAGCTCGCTGCCGGGCCTCCGCTAGCCGCCCGGGCTCAGCGGACCAGTTCCGCTTCCTCTTCCACCTGTTGGCGGCGTTCCAGCCACGGTCCGGCGGCATAACCGATCACGACGCCGATGCCCACCTCCGCGGCAATCCAGAGGCCTGTCCACAACGGGTCGGGGCCGATGGACGTGAGCCGCCCCAGGCCGGCGGAGCCGCGGGCCAGCCAGGCAAGCCCGGCTGCCAGGAGTCCGGAGACGGCGCCGATCAGCAGCCCCAGCGCCAGGGTGGACGCGGAGGCCGTAAACCAGCGGAAGCGCAGTTTGATGGACAGCCACTCGTCGAAGTGGTTTTCCCCTTCGCGCAGGAACCACCACCCGGCGAGGATCCCGGCGAGGACCGGCACCACCAAAGCCACAAAACCGTAGTCCAGGGGCCCTGACGGAATGGCTGCAAAGACCGGGATGGACGGCAGCGGCCCCACGGCGGTTCCCAGCGGTCCCACCTGTGAGCCGACGCCCATGGCAAACCCGGAACCGGACACCCAGGCGAGTGCAAACACCGCCAGGTTGGGGAGGTAGCCGAGCTGCGCGATGGTGAGGGCCGCGCCCCCTACCGCGCCGGCGTCGAGCGCTTCATAGACCGCAATCACCAGGTTCCAGTGGATAAAGAAGTCCACCGCGAGCAGCACGCACGCGAGCGCAAGCGCGGAGGTGAGCGCCAGGAAACCGGCCTTGGCGGCGGACCCGAGGTAGGAACCTGCCCAGCGGGAGTGCTGGCTGGTGCGCGAGATCCAGTCGACGGCGTCGACGCCGATCAGCCGGCTCCACGAGCCTGCCTCACGGCGGGCGCCGATCACCATGCCCAGCGCGAACGGGATCAGCGGGATCACCATGGCGTACCAGATGTTAATGACGACGTCCGGGGTGCGGCAGATGAAGCCAGTGGCCGCCCCGAAAGCCGAGTAGACCAGCCAGGAGCCGAGGAGCGCCTGCCAGAGCTGGTCGGTGTAGGAAGCGCGGGCAAGGCGCCGCCCGGCACGCCAGGCAAGCAGGAACGGAATGAGGGTCAGGCCCAGCGGAACCAGGGTCAGCATGCCGGAGCCCGGACTGCCTGCGGTGCCGGAGCCGAAATCGGCCAGCTGCAGGGGCACACCGTGGATCAGCAGCCAGGCCTGGCCGGCGAGGCGGGCCAGGGCGTCGAAGCCGGTGTTCTGGAATCCGGCCGTAGCCCAGACCGCCACGATGGGAGCCACCACCACGAGGACCGAGATGATGGCTGCCTGGGCCGTTTCGATGGCTCCCTGCAGCCACAAGGGCATGGGAAGGCCACGGTCTCCGGTCTGATCAGCGCGCAGTTTCATCGTGTTCCATAGTTTCACGGCCGGGCCCACCCACCGGTTTGCGACAGGCTCATTCGGCCGAAGAGACCAAGCTCATCGTGGGGGCCCAACAGCGCTTTTTCCACAGGTCCGCCGTAAAATTGGTATGTCCGCAATCAGTGGTTGGAGGCAGAAAATGACTACCGCATCCCCACACGCACACGGCGTACATTTTGGGCGCGCAGACGTCCAGAACGCCGGCATGGGTGTGGGTATTGTTCTGTTATTGGTGGGTATCCTGGGCTTTATCCCCGGCATTACCACCCAGTACAGCGAATTGACGTTCCTTGGGCCTGATTCCCATGCCATGTTCCTCGGCCTGTTCCAGGTTTCCATGCTGCTCAATATTGTGCAGCTGGTCATCGGCGCAACCGGCCTGACCATGGCCCGCACGGAACACGGCGCCCGGAACTTCCTCATCGGCGCCGGCGCGCTGTACATCGTCCTCGCAATTTTCGGGCTCAGTGTCGGAGTGGATTCGGCGGCCAATTTCCTGTCGCTGAACATGACGGACAACTGGGCCCACCTTGTGCTGGGCGTTCTGATGATTGGTGCCGGCTGGCTGTTCTCAAGGAACATGGCCAGCGATAGGCGGTAAACCCGGAAATAACCAGCCGGGAATAAGGAGCCGCGAATGAGGAAGATCTGTAAGTTCTGAATATTCGTCCTACTGGCCGGTGCAGTTGACGCGATTTTGCGGGCAGCTGCACCGGCTTTCCTTGTGCGCAGCCCACCTGTTCACCCAACCTTTCCCTCGGCGTCACACCTCCTCCCCCGCCGCGTCAGGCCGCGGGGCCACCGTGGAGGGGTGAGGATCGCAATTGTTGCCGAGTCATTCCTGCCGCTGATGAACGGGGTGACGCACTCCATCCTGCGGGTGCTGGAGCACCTGGAGGGCCAGGGCCACGACGTCCTGGTCATTGCGCCCTCACCCCATGCTGTCGCCGAGTTCGCGGGAACCCCCGAGGTGGTCCACGGCGCGGGCGTGCACCGGCTCCCGGCTGTTCCGCTTGCCGGGTACACGAATGTGCGGGTGGCGATGGGCGGTGTGTACCGGGTCAAGCGAATCCTTGCCGACTACGCACCCGAGATCGTCCACCTCGCCTCGCCGTTTGTCCTGGGCTGGCGGGCCGTCCAGGCCGCCCACCAGCTGGGGATCCCCACCGTTGCGATCTACCAGACCGAGGTTCCCAGCTACGCCGCGCGGTACGGTGTGCCGTTCCTGGAGAACTGGGCCTGGAACCGGGTGGAGAACATCCACCTGCTGGCCACCCGAACCCTGGTCCCATCCACTTTCGCGCTGAACCAGTTGCGCGGCCGCGGGATTCCGCGGGTGGAGATGTGGCGCCGCGGTGTGGACACCGCACGGTTCTCGCCCGGAAAGCGCGACGCCGGGTGGCGGGCTTCCGTGGCCCCCGGCGGCGAGCGGATCATCGGGTACGTGGGCCGGCTGGCGATCGAGAAGCAGGTGGAGGACCTGGCTGCGCTGGCCAACGTCCCGAACACCAGGCTCGTGGTTGTGGGCGACGGCCCCCAGCGGGCGGCCCTGCAGGAAGCCCTCCCGCACGCGGTCTTTACGGGGTTCCTCGGCGGCGAGGAACTGGCCAGGGCTGTGGCATCCTTTGACCTCTTCGTCCACCCCGGCGAGTTCGAAACGTTCTGCCAGACCATCCAGGAGGCCATGGCGTCCGGGGTCCCGGTGGTGGCCACGGGACGCGGCGGCCCGCTGGACCTGGTGGAAAACTCCCGCACCGGCTGGCTGTACCAGCCCGGCGACCTGGCAGGCTTCCGGGCACAGGTCATGGACCTGATAGGCGACGACGCCAAGCGCCGTGCGTTCGCCGCGGCAGCCCACGCCTCGGTCCAGGACCGGACGTGGCCTGCACTGTGCGGCCAGCTTGAGGAGCACTACCGCCAGGTCCTGTCCAGCATGCCTTCAATCTCCGGAAATGGAGCGTCCCTGTGAAAATTTCCGTGATCGGCTGCGGCTACCTCGGCGCTGTACACGCCGCCACCCTCGCCTCGATGGGCCACACCGTGGTGGGCATCGATGTGGACGCCGCCAGGGTGGAGCAGCTCGGCCGTGGCCAGGCTCCCTTCTTCGAGCCGGGCCTGGACGAACTCCTGGCGGATGGGCGCACCACCGGCCGGCTGACGTTCTCCACCAACTTCTCCCGGGCTGCCACGGCCCAGGTCCATTTCCTGTGCGTCGGGACGCCGCAGGCCAAGACGTCCGACGGCGCCGATCTCAGCTATCTCGTCTCGGCCACCGGGGCGCTGCTCCCGCACCTGGCGAGGGGCGCCGTCGTCGTCGGTAAATCAACGGTGCCCGTAGGCACCGTGGACATGCTTCAGGGAGTCCTGGCGGGGCGGCCGGACGTGCAGCTCGGCTGGAATCCGGAGTTCCTGCGGCAGGGCACCGCGGTGAAGGACACGCTGGTTCCGGACCGGCTGGTGTACGGCGTGGCCGGCGGCCGTGCCGCGGCGTTCAACCCGCGCACCGGCGCGCCGCGTGCGGTGACTGCGGCCCTGGATGCCGTCTACGAGCCGCTGCTGAATGCGGGGATTCCGCGGCTGGTGTGCAATTTTGCGACTGCTGAGCTGATCAAGTCGGCCGCCAACGCGTACCTGGCCACCAAGGTCAGTTTCATCAACGCGATCTCGGAACTGTGCGACGCCTCGGGCGCTGATGTGGCAGAACTCAGCGAGGCCATGGGCATGGACCCCCGGATCGGCAGCCGGTACATGCACGCGGGGCTGGGCTTCGGCGGCGGTTGCCTGCCCAAGGACATCCGCAGCCTCCGGACGCAGGCGGCGGCCCTGGGCGTTGACCCGGTGGACGAGTGGATGGGCGTGGTGGATTCCATCAACCTGCGGCAGCGGACCCGGGCCGTGGAGCGCGCAGCAGAGCTGTGTGGCGGCGGGCTTTCGGGGCGGGCCGTCACCATCCTGGGCGCCTCCTTCAAGCCGGAGACCGACGACATCCGCGATTCCCCCGCCCTGGACGTCGCGGTCCAGCTGGCGGCTGCGGGGGCGCACGTGACGGTGACGGATCCGAAGGCCATCAACCATGCTTGGCTGCGGTTTCCCCAGCTGCGGTTCGAGGCCGCCACGTCGCGTGCCCTGGAGGGTGCCGATCTGGTGCTGCTCCTGACGGAATGGGACGAATACCGCCGGCTGTCCCCTGCCGCGGCGGGCGGGCTGGTGCGACGACGGGTCATGCTTGATGCGCGCAACGTACTGGACGCAGCGGCCTGGCAGGCCGCGGGGTGGGTGGTCCGCGGGCTGGGCACCAATGCAGGTCATTCCGCTGTCCGGGCGGATCCGGCGGCCAGCATGGCCAAAATGCGTCACTCCTAACCGTGCCGCTGATTCCCGGGGCCGCAATCGGCGCCAATTGCAGCAGCCGGGGGTGCCGCGCCCGCCCGGAAAAGACGCTTTGACGTTCCGTCGCCAGCGGCGGCACTTTATGATGTGCGTGGGGGTGGTTGCGCATGGGGGGATCCAAGCGGCAAAAGAACAAGGATTTTGCGGTACCTGCTTTCGGTGCGCTCCTGGATGCCAGCCCTGACGCCCTCCTGGTGCTCAATCCGGACGGCACCATCAGACTCGCGAACGCGGCCGCGTCCAGGCTGTTCGGCTACCCGCGTGATCAGCTGGTCGGAGCCAGCCACCGGTGGCTCCTCTCCGAAGGGTTCCGGAACGAAACCTCCCAGCTGCTGGAACATTTGACAGCGCAGCCTGATGAACCCCTGCCGCCGCGGGAGGTCTACGGCCTGCACTGCGACGGCACCGAATTCGCCGCGGAGATGGCCGGCTCCCTGATCGACGACGGCGGCTCGCAGCTGCTGCTCGTTTCCCTCCGCGGCACTGGGCACCGCAAGGACGCGGACCTGCGCGAGGCCTTGTCGCTGCTGACGGCCACGCTCGAATCCACCGCCGACGGAATCCTGGTCATCAGCTCAACGGGCAAGGTGGCGGGCCTCAATGACCAGTTCCTGAAGATGTGGGGCATTCCGCCCGAGTATATGGAAGCCGGGTCGGAGGAACCCGCCATGGGTGTGGTGATGTCCCAGGTGCAGGATCCGGCGGCTTTCATGGCCCGGATCACCGAGGTGACGGACAACCCCGCAGCGGAGAGCCATGACGTGGTGGATCTGGTGGACGGCCGGACCTTCGAAAGGTATTCGCGTCCCCAGAAAGTGGGCCACCGGATTGCGGGCCGGGTGTGGAGCTTCCGCGATGTGACGCCGCGCCGCGAAGCACAGGAGCAGGCTCATCAGGCCATGCGGGACCTTGCGGCGCAGGCCGAGCAGCTGAGGGCGCTGGCCTTCCAGGATCCGCTGACCGGTCTGGCCAACCGGGCGGTGTTCAACGAGGCTCTCGCTGTAGCCCTGCGCGAACCACGCCTCAAGTCCGTTGACGTCCTGCTGATCGACCTGGATGACTTCAAGGAGGTCAACGACATCCTGGGCCACCAGGCCGGCGACGACATGCTGGTGGAGGTGGCGCGCCGGCTTCGCGGCTGCACCCCTACCGCCGATGTCGTGGCCCGGCTGGGCGGCGACGAATTTGTGGTGCTGCTGACTGCATGCCCTGACGTGGAGGCCACGGCGGCCTGCATTATCCGGTGCCTGAATGTCCCCGTGTGGATTGAAGGGACCATGCTGCGGCCCAGCCTGAGCCTGGGCCTGGCTTCCATCGGCAAGGACGCGGTGGTCCCATCCGAGCTGCTGCGTGAGGCGGACATCGCCATGTATGCGGCCAAGGCCGCCGGGAAGAACCGGTTCCTCCGGTTCCATCCGGACATGATGACCGCCCTGGTCCAGCGCACCGACATGGAGGCGGCCCTGCAGCTGGCAGTGGCCCGGGGCGAAATTTCCGTGGACCTCCAGCCCATCGTCTCCCCGCGCATGGGCCGGGTGGTCAAGTTTGAAGCACTGGCGCGCTGGAACCGCGACGGCGAGGGGATCCCTCCCACAGTCTTCATTCCGATGGCGGAGCGGAGCGGCCTGATCAACGAGATCGGGACCGAGGTGATGGCCCAGAGCCTGGCACGGGTGGCCCCCTGGCTGCGGGCCGATCCGTCCCGTTCACTGTCCGTCAATGTGTCCGGGGTGCAGCTGCTGGCACCTGATTTTGATGAGCGGGTGCTGCGTCTGGCCGAGGTCAGCGGGGTGGCTGCTTATCAGCTGGTCCTGGAGGTCACGGAGAGTGTGTTCTTCGACGCCGACTGCCATGTGATCCGCCAGCTGGGCAGCCTCCGGCAAGCGGGAGCCAGGGTAGCCCTGGACGACTTCGGCACGGGATATTCATCCCTCGGCCGGCTGCAGGACCTGCCCGTGGACATCGTCAAGATCGATAAGACCTTTGTGTCCATGGTGCGGACCGGGAACGAACGCCTCCCCATCCTCAGTTCCATGATCAACATGGCGCACAGCCTGGGACTGACCGTCACCGCGGAAGGAATCGAGACCCGGGAGCAGGCCAACTACCTGATCGGGCTTGAGTGCGATTCGCTGCAAGGCTACCTGTTCTCGCGACCGGAGCCGGGCCATCGGTTCGAGCAGGCATTGTTGAACGCACGGCAGGCGCTCGAGGCGCTCGCTTTTGAGTCTTAAGGGATATCATCAGGATGCGCCTCCGCCCAGGTCTCGGGCGGCCCCGGTCTCGTCTCAATGTGGGTGCAGGCGCATGTATGGGGAGGGATCCGCGTGTCTCAGACTGGTCTCCTGGAGCCACGTCCCGCCGCCGGTAGGAGCAAGGCCACGCTGGGATGGCTGATCTTGCTTGCTGCAGTGCTGCAGGGCGTGCTCGGAACGTTCTTCGCCGCGACCAACGGCACACCCGCGGCGGTCATTGCCGGTGACTTTGCCATCCTGATGGCCGCCCTTCTTGCCGGTTTCAGCTGCGGACGGGCTGCGGTGCGCGGCGGCGTGAACGCCAGGGCGTGGACCCTGATGTCGGCAGCCGCCTATGTCTGGGCCGCCGGTATGGCCGTTTGGACGTTCTTCGGCCTCGCCAACAACCACATGTACCCTTTCCCGTCCCTGGCGGACGCCCTGTTCATCAGCTACTCAGTCCCCGCCGCCGTCGCCCTTTTCAGCTTTAGAAGGCCCGGCGGCACCACCCGGGTGGGGCTGCTCCGGACAGTGTTGGACGCCGCGGTCATCGCCGGGTCGGTGCTGGTGATCAGCTGGTATACCACCTTGGAGACGGCCATCAGCTCGGAGGGCGGGCTCCTGACCCGGCTCACCACCATGGCCTATCCGGTTGTTGACGTGATCATCACGTCGCTGGTGCTGGTGCTTGGGATGCGCCGCCAGTCCGGCGAACGGCTCCCTTGGCTCTGCTTCGGCGGCGGCCTGCTCATCCTCACCATCACCGACAGCACCTACGTGCGGTTAACGTTCGACGGTGTCACTGGAGTCACCGGTTCGCCGCTTGCCCTGGGCTGGATCAGCGCCTTCCTCCTTATTGCCCTTGCGCCGTTGCTCCCCTACGCCGAGAAGCCGCTGCCGGACCGCCGGGCGTTTGCGTTGGCCCAGGAACTGCTTCCCTACCCACCGATCCTGGTGGCCGTTGTCCTGATCGCCGCCCCGCACGTTGACGAAATGAGCTCGTTCCTGCTGGTGGTTGCCCGGGTCACCGTGGTCATCATCCTGGTCCGCCAGGTGCTGATCATCATCGAGAACCTCTCCCTGACCAACGGGCTGGAGAACGAGGTCGCCGTCCGGACAGCGGAGCTGGAAGGCCTCGGCGCAATTGTGAACTCCTCCAGGGACGCCATCCTGAGCACCACCCCGGACGGGATCATCACCAGCTGGAACCCCGGGGCCGAGCAGCAATACGGCTACACGGCTTCGGAAGCGATAGGCCACAACGCGCGCATGCTTCTCCCGCCGGGCAGCACCGACGCGGACGACGAGGTGTTCGAGCAGCTCAGCGAAAGCGGCCAGGCCATGAGCTTCGAAACCGAGCATCTGCGCAAGGACGGGGAGGTTATCCCGGTGTCCGTAACCATCTCCCCCATCCGCGAAGGCGGGAACATCCGCGGGATTGCAGCTATCGCCAGGGACATCACGTTGCGCAGGGCAGCTGAAAAGGAGCTGCAGGCGGCGCGGGAGGCAGCACTCGAATCCAGCCGCTTGAAATCCGAATTCCTGGCCACCATGAGCCATGAG
Organism: Arthrobacter sp. HMWF013; assembly: GCF_003061105.1. Classification (GTDB taxonomy): domain Bacteria; phylum Actinomycetota; class Actinomycetes; order Actinomycetales; family Micrococcaceae; genus Arthrobacter. The sequence goes on along the minus strand of NZ_QAIQ01000513.1, from coordinate 1,652 downwards.
ATCCGCACTCCCATGAACGGCGTGGTGGGGCTGACCGCGCTGCTCCTGGAGACACCGCTGGACGAAACACAGAAGCAGTATGCGCAGGGCGTCAAGGGTGCCGGCGAGGCCCTGTTGGCCCTCATTAACGACATCCTGGACTTCTCAAAGCTGGAGGCGGGAAAAGTTGACCTTGACTTCCGCCCGTTTGATCCCCGGCTCCTGGTGGAGGAAGTGGCTGGCCTGCTCACCGAGCCTGCCCAGGCCAAAAACCTGGAGCTCATCGCCTACTGCGAACCCGAGGTCCCCGCCCGGCTGCACGGTGATGCCGGCCGGATCCGGCAGGTCCTGCTGAATCTTGCGTCCAACGCTGTGAAGTTCACCGCCACGGGCGAGGTATCCATCCGCGTGAAAATAGCGGGCGACCCGGCTCGCGGGACCGCCGACGTCGCGTCCACGGCCATGGTCTGCTTTGAAGTCCGCGATACGGGAATCGGCATTGACCCTGCGGATCATGCGCGGTTGTTCGAATCGTTCTCGCAGGCGGATGCCTCCACTACCCGCCGCTACGGCGGAACCGGATTGGGCCTGGCCATCTGCAGCAGGCTCACCGAGGCCATGGACGGCGAGATAGGGCTGGAGAGTGTGCCTGGTGAGGGCAGCACCTTCTGGTTCCGCATTCCCTTGCCGGTTGCGCCCGCGGCAACGGGTCCGGTGCCCACGGCCGGCTTCCTCACGGGACTGCGGGTTCTGGTGGTGGATGACAACGCCACCAACCGCCTGGTGCTGGAATCCCAGCTGCGCGGCTGGAAGCTGGTGCCGGAGGCGGTTCCCGACGCCCGGTCGGCACTGGTCCGGGCACGTGAGTCTGCAGCGGCCGGGGAACCATTCGACCTTGCCGTGCTCGACCTCTGCATGCCTGAAACTGATGGCCTCGAGCTGGCCCGCACGATCAAAGCCGACCCCAAACTGGCGGACATAGAGCTGATCATGCTGACCTCCACCATGCAGGTCAACGGAGCCTCGATCACCGACGCCGGCGTCCGGGAATGGCTCATGAAGCCCGTCCGCAGCTCCGAGTTCTACAACCGGCTGATGCGGCTGATGTCCGCGCGTGAGCTGCACACGCTTGGCGAACCGGCTCCGCACGGGGCGTCACATGCGGCGTCAGGTGCCGCGCGGGAGCCGGCGCCCGGCGACCTGTCCCCCGAGGATGCGTCCCGGGGCCACATCCTGGTGGTGGAGGATAACGAGGTCAACCAGTTGGTGGCCCGTGCCACGGTGACGAAATTCGGCTACTCGGTGGACGTGGTGGCCGACGGCGCCGAAGCCGTAGCTGCCACAGCCGGTACCCTTTACGACGCCGTCCTGATGGACTGCCACATGCCGGTGATGGACGGATTCGAGGCCACCCGGATCATCCGGACGCGGGATGGGATGCACAGCCGCCTTCCCATCATCGCCATGACCGCCGGCGCCTTGGACGGCGACCGGGAACGCTGCCTGGCCGCTGGCATGGACGACTACCTCGCCAAGCCTGTGGACGCCGCTGAGCTGGAAGCCACGCTGGCCCGCTGGGTGCCCCGGCTGGCCCCCACATCCAATGCCACCGCAATTGCTGGCTGTCACCGGTGCATCTTCGCAGGCGCTGGACGCGGACCGGCTGGCTATTC
>NZ_QAIQ01000512.1 GCF_003061105.1 Arthrobacter sp. HMWF013 | reverse complement strand
GTGCACATCCTGGCCGCCCGCGCGCCGGGACCGTCGCTCCAGGAGCAGGTCAGCTTCTTTTGCCCAACCGGCGGCAGCGCCCCGGAGCCCCCGCTCAGCCGCCCGGTCCGGCGGGAACGATTTCGGGGAGTCCGCCCCCTCGGGCTCAGCGTCCGGCGTCCAGCCCGCCGCCTCGGGCTTAGCGTCCGGCGTCCAGCCCGCAATGCCGGCCATTACCCGTGCGGCAGCTGCCTCCATCGCCAGCCGTCTTCCAGGGACCAGCCGCAGGCGTTGGCCGGTCCGCGGATCCACCGGGCCTTCCAACGGATCATAGGGCCACCCGGCCAGTTCGGTCCCGGTGGTCAAAGGGCTTTTCTCCGGCAACGACGCTTCGTCAACCGATGCGGGGTGAACGACGGCGGAACCCGTTTCCCCGCCGTCCGCTGAGACAAGCTTTTCCAGCTCAGCGAGGAAAGGTGACATGTCTGCCCGCCCTGCCCGCGATCCCACCCAGGCTGCACTGGAAACCCACAGGACGTGCTTTGCCCGGGTGTAGGCGACATATGCCAGCCGTCGTTCCTCTCCCTCACCGTGGGCCTGGACTGCGGCTTTGAAGTCCTTTTCAGCATCCAGCCAGCCTTTCTGGTCCGGCTGGTCTGTATCCCATTGGGGCAAATCAGCCCGGTCCCCGCGAAGGGGCCAGGGCAGGGCTGCCGCTCCGCTGCTCCAACGGGAGTCCTTGCTGCTGGGAAAGGCACCGGCGTTGAGGCCAGGCACAAAGACGACATCCCATTCGAGGCCTTTGGAGGCGTGGACTGTAAGTAACTGCACGGCCTCGCGGTTGACGTCGGTTGCCGGCGCTTCGAGGCCGTTCTCCTCGGCAGCCGCCGCCTCCAGCCAGGCCAGGAACGCCAGGATGTCCACCCGGTGCGAGGTCCTCAGGAAGCCGGCGGCTGCGTCCTGGAAAGCGTCAAGGTTGCGGCGTGCCTGGTGGATGCTCGTCCCGGGGCGGGCCGCAACTTCGATATCAAGCAGCATGGCGCGTTCCACCTCGCCAAGGAGCGTGGTCAGATCGTCACCCAGGTAGCTCCGCAGTTGCCGAAGCTCCGCTGAGAGGCCGGCGAGGCGCCCCCGTGCTTCGCCGCTCAGGGTCCTGCCATGGGAGGACGTCCAGCCTTCACGCGGCAGCCAGTCCAGTGCCTCGACCAGACTCGCTCCGTCAGTGAGGTCGCTCTCGATCACAGGCTCGCCGGACCCGTCCGAAGGTTCTTCCTCCGACGGTCCGGCTGCGGAAAGGTGCCCGCGCCTGCGGGCCAGTTGGCTGGACCAGTCACGGAAAGCCATCAGGTCGGCCGGCCCGATGCGCCACCGGGCACCGGCCAGCAGGCGCATCAGGGAGTCGGAGCGCCCGGGGTCGGCAAGAACCCGCAGGGTGGCTACAAGGTCGACGATTTCGGGCGTGTCAAGCAGTCCGCCCAGCCCCACGATCTCGTACGGGATCCCCCTCGCTTCAAACTCCCGCCGGATGGTCTCCATCTGCGCCCGGCGCCGGCACAAAACAGCCAGGGCGGGCGGCACAGGGGTGGCGTCGGACGCGCGCTCATAGTCGGTGATCCGGTATCTCAG
>NZ_QAIQ01000511.1 GCF_003061105.1 Arthrobacter sp. HMWF013 | reverse complement strand
GTACCGGGGACCGCGACGAACTGCTTCCCGGCGTCACGGACCGTGCGTGGCGGCAGGTCTCTGTGACCTCGATGGAGTGTCTCGGCGCGCAGAAGTGCCCGATGGCGGAGGAATGCTTCAGCGAACTGGCACGCCACGACGCTGCCGAAGCCGACGTCGTGGTCACCAACCATGCCATGCTCGCCGTCAGCGCCTTTGAGGGCCTTGCCGTGCTTCCCGAATACGACGTCGTGGTGGTGGACGAGGCACACGAACTCCAGGACCGGGTCACCGGCGCGGTGTCAGGGCAGCTCTCCGTGGCAATGGTCCACGCAGCCGCTTCAGGGGCACGTAAGCACACGGCCATCACGGTGGACGCCCTCAACGCGGCCGCCGCCAACCTCGAACTTGCCCTGGCCGGGATGCCCAACGGGCTGCTCCCGAACGGACTCAACGACGAACAGCTGGACTGCGTGGACCAGTTGCGCGAAGCATGCCGGGCCGCGCTTTCCGATTCCAAGGGTGAGGGTGGCCAAACGGCCGACGGCGGGCGGCAGCTTGCCCGTTCACGGCTGATGCTCATCCTTGAACTCTGCGAACGGCTGATCGTTGCCAAGGAAAACCGCGAAGTGGTCTGGTTCTCGCGCGCCAGCACTTTCGATCCACAGCAGGGCTACGGGCAGCCGGATGACACCGCGCCGGTATTGATCAACATTGCGCCCCTCAGCGTCGCCGGGAAGCTCCGCGAGGGGCTCTTCGCCGGCCACACCGTGGTGCTGACCTCGGCCACCCTGGCTATCGGATCGGCCTTCGAACCGGCCGCCGGCGGGCTTGGGCTGGTAGGGGAGGGGGCGCCAAGCTGGACCGGCATCGATGTCGGCTCGCCGTTTGACTACCCCAAGCAGGGAATCCTGTATGTAGCCGGGCACCTGCCCAAACCCGGTCGTGGGGCCTCGCCGGAAGCCCTCGACGAACTCGAAGCGCTGATCCGTGCGTCAGGAGGCGGTGCGCTGTGCCTGTTTTCATCCCGCCGTGCTGCCGAGGAAGCAGCCGAGGCGATGCGGCCACGGCTGGGGCTCAGCATCCTCTGCCAGGGCGACTCCACCATGACGGCCCTGGTAAAGCAGTTCGCTGATGAGCCTGACACCTGCCTCTTCGGGACCATGTCCCTGTGGCAGGGCGTCGACGTTCCGGGCGGATCGTGCCGCCTGGTGGTGATTGACCGCATTCCGTTCCCAAGGCCGGACGATCCCCTGATGACAGCACGCTCCCGTGCCGTGGCACAGGCCGGCGGTAACGGGTTCATGGCGGTTTCGGCCACCCACGCGGCCATCCGGCTGGCACAGGGGGCGGGCCGGCTGATCCGGTCAACCGGCGACAAGGGTGTGGTGGCGGTCCTGGACTCACGGCTTGCCACTGAGCGGTACGCCGGATTCCTTCGCGCCGCACTTCCGCCCTTCTGGCCCACCACAGACCGCAAAACCGCATTCGCAGCCCTGGAAAGGCTGGCGAAAGACGGCTCTTGATCCGCAGGATCCGGACCGGATCCGGTCCGGGGGAGCGAGTGTGCCTTTCCTGACGACCAACAACGCGGGGTCATTTAACGTCCTTCGGAGTCCTTCCGAGGGACGTTAAATGACCCCGCGTTGCTTTTACCCGAACGGTCTTAGAGTGAGCGCAGGACCGAGACGACCTTGCCCATGATGGTGGCGTGGTCCCCAAGGATGGGCTCGTACTGGGTGTTCTGGGGCAGAAGCCACGTGTGGCCGTCCCGCTGCCGGAAGGTCTTCACGGTGGCTTCATCATCCAGGAGTGCGGCCACAATATCGCCATTGACGGCGTCGGCCTGCCTGCGGACAACCACCCAGTCGCCGTCGCAGATGGCGGCGTCCACCATGGAGTCGCCGGCCACGCGCAGCATAAACAGTTCACCCTGCCCCACGAGCTGGCGTGGCAGGGGCATAACATCCTCCACCACCTGATCGGCAAGGATCGGTCCGCCGGCAGCAATCCGGCCCACCAGCGGCACCATTGCCGTGTCCATCGCGGTGGGAAGTTCCGTGACGGTTCCCCCGATTCCGTGCATCACCGCGGGCTTTCCTGAGCCGCTGGGCTTGGTGGACCCGCCGTCCAGGGTGAGGGGCATCAGAACTTCCATGGCGCGCGGACGCTTCGGGTCCCGGCGAAGGTACCCCAGCTTTTCCAGCTGTGAGAGCTGGTGCGTGACGCTCGAGAGACTAGCCAGTCCTACGGTGTCGCCGATTTCCCGCATGGATGGGGGATAGCCGTTGTCGTTGACGGAACGCTGGATGGTTTCGAGGATCTTCTTCTGGCGCGCGGTGAGCCCTTTCGGGGTCCGTTGGGGCTGGCGGCCCTGCGGGTTCGCCTTGCCCTCGGCGGCTGGTGCTGCCATGTTCGCCATTGCCTTTCGGTTGCCCGGGTGCTTGTCCGGAGTAATTGTCAGACCCTCCTGATCAACTACTGAGGTGGTTGTTCTTTGATCCAAACGTAGGCCAGCCACAGGGCTTTTTCAAACATTTGTTCTAGCGAGTCTCGACAATGTTCGTTGATAAGTGCTAAAACTAAGAAGGCAAAGTTCGAACATGTGTTCTATTCGCTGTTGCGGGATTCGAAACCTGGTCCATTCGGCTCAGGCCGGACACCGCAGGCGGAAGCGCAGAACACACCGGGCAGCACAGTATGGTCCAGGAGGGCTCATTTCATGTCAGCTACATCTGCTTCACACGACTCCCGTCCGCAGTTCGTTTCGGTCCAGCACATCACCGCCGGGCAGGAGAGCAGCAAGTCATTGCCGCCGCTCCGCCTGACCCGCCGCGGCCGGATCGTCCTCTTTGGCATACCGCTGGTCATCCTGGCCGCCATCCTGCTTTCCCTGGCAGGTTTCCTGAATGCCCCAGCCAAGGCGGCCGATTCCGCTGCAGACCTCACGCTCACTCCGACGGTCTCCGTCACGGTTCAGTCGGGCCAGTCCCTGTGGGCCATTGCCGGTTCGGTGGCGCCCGAACGCGATCCCCGCGATGTCATCGCGGATATCGTCCAGCTGAACAACCTCTCTGCAGGCGGAGTTGTGCCCGGGCAGCAACTGTTCGTACCCACCAAGTAGGCCTCGGCGCGGCCCGGATTGCCTTGGAACTGGGCCC
>NZ_QAIQ01000053.1 GCF_003061105.1 Arthrobacter sp. HMWF013 | reverse complement strand
GCATAGTCGATGGCGATCTTGGGCAGCGTGGGCCAGACCCGGGCCGTCACTTCATCGCGCTGCGGGGTGTCCCAGGCCTCGGCAATCTCCTGCAGGCCCTGGAACAGCTCCGGCTGGTTGGCCTCAAGGTGCTTGAGCATCAGCGCCACGGGTGCCACGAACATGCCCGCGTTCCAAACGTACTCGCCGCTGTCCACGTACTGCTGGGCAACTTCCTCGTCGGGCTTCTCCACGAATTCGACCACTGCCTGGGCGGTGGGTGCCCCTTCAATGTTGAGCCCCCGGCCGGCGCGGATGTAGCCAAAGCCTGTGGAGGGGTGGGTGGGCTTGATGCCGATGGTGACGATCTTGCCGGCCGCGGCCGTGTGGATGGCCTGGCGGACAGCGTCCTGGAAGAGATCGTCCGGGCTGATGACCTGGTCCGCCGCAAAGGACCCCATGATGGTGTCCGGATCACGCTGGTGCAGGATGGCAGCGGCAAGGCCGATAGCGGCGCCGGAATCCTTGGGCTCGCTCTCGAGGACAAGGTCCTGTTCCTCTACCTCGGGCAGCTGGCGGCACACAGCGGCCCGGTGTGCAGTGCCGGTCACAACCAGGACACGCCTGCCCGCAAGGGGCTGAAGGCGATCGTAGGTGGCGCGCAGCAAAGTGCTGCCCGATCCGGTGAGATCGTGAAGGAATTTGGGAGCTGCGGCTCGTGACAGGGGCCAGAGGCGGGTCCCCACTCCGCCTGCCGGAATCACCGCAATAAAGCGGCTAAGGGCTGAATCCGGGCTTGTCACTTTGTCTGTACTCATCACCGCTACTTTAGCTGACGGCGGGCAGAGTCCCCCTCCGTGAAGGTCAAAGGACACCGAAATGCCCCGTCGAATGTGTCGTTGGTCTCAATTGACGGCAAATCCGGGCATTGCGGGTCACCAAGGAGTTCCTAAATTGAATAAGCTATGAGCGAAGCCTAGATTTAGGCTCTGAGCTACGAGTGCTCTCGCAGCAGGCGTTCCCCCCGCGTGGATCTCATGCCAGCGCCGCTGTGTTGCAGGGAGGTTTATCAGTGCCGACAAAACCAGCTGGCACCTTGTACCGCGGCCGTGAAGGCATGTGGTCCTGGGTAGGACACCGAATTACCGGTGTAGTGATCTTTTTCTTCTTGTTGGTCCACGTACTGGACACCTCATTGGTGCGTGTATCCCCTGAGGCCTACACCGCCGTGATCGGGGCGTACAAAAACCCGCTGATGGCCCTGGGTGAAACGGGCCTTGTTGCCGCGATTGTTTTCCACGCCTTCAACGGCCTCCGGATCATCGCCGTCGATTTTTGGAAGAAGGGCGCCAAGTACCAGCGCCAGATGCTGTGGACCGTACTGGCCCTTTGGGTCGTCGTCATGGTTGGCTTCTCCATCCGCCACCTTTCCCTTGCGCTCGGAGGTCACTAAGCCATGACTGCAACGATCGAAAACCCGCGCAGCGGGAAGATTTCGCCCCAGTACCGCCGCACCGGCGCCAACAAGGGGAACTTCGAAATGCTGGCGTGGCTCTTCATGCGCCTCTCCGGAGTGGTCCTGGTGGTGCTGATCTTCGGCCACCTCTTCGTGAACCTCCTGGTGGGCGAAGGCATCCACGCCATCGATTTCGGTTTCGTTGCCGGCAAGTGGGCGGACCCGTTCTGGCAGATCTGGGACCTGGCCATGCTCTGGCTGGCCATGCTCCACGGCACCAACGGCGTGCGCACCATCATCAACGATTACGCCGAGAAGGATTCCACCCGGCTCTGGCTCAAGATCGTCCTCTACGCGGCCACCACCGTGATCATCGTCCTTGGCACCCTGGTGATCTTCACCTTCAACCCGTGCCCCATGGTTGACGGTGTTCCGCTGCCTGGCGGATTCTGCCCCGCGTAGCCCCCACACGTCTGTTGCCCGCGGTGGGCCGCGGGCTGTGTTTTGCGGTGCAGGCAACGCCCGCCCGTTGTTTTATTGCGAATTTTGAGAGAAAGAGCGCCCAAGTATGCAGGTCCATAAGTACGACGTCGTCATCGTCGGTGCCGGTGGCGCTGGCATGCGCGCCGCGATCGAGTCCGGTCAGCGCGCGCGAACAGCAGTACTGACCAAGCTCTACCCCACCCGCTCGCACACCGGTGCAGCGCAGGGTGGCATGTGTGCGGCCCTTGCCAATGTCGAGGAAGACAACTGGGAATGGCACACGTTCGACACCATCAAGGGCGGCGATTACCTGGTTGACCAGGATGCTGCCGAGGTCATGGCCAAGGAAGCCATCGACGCCGTGCTGGACCTTGAGAAGATGGGCCTGCCGTTCAACCGCACGCCCGAGGGCCGGATCGACCAGCGCCGCTTCGGCGGCCACACCCGCGACCACGGGAAGGCGCCTGTCCGCCGCGCCTGCTATGCAGCGGACCGCACCGGTCACATGATCCTCCAGACCCTGTACCAAAACTGTGTCAAGCACAACGTTGAGTTCTACAACGAGTACTACGTCCTGGACCTGCTGACCGTTGAAGAGGACGCAGTCCGCGAGGACGGCACGTCCTACAAGCAGAAGCGCGTAGCCGGTGTGGTCTCCTACGACCTCGCCTCAGGCGAGCTGCACGTGTTCCAGGCCAAGTCCGTGGTGTTCGCCTCCGGCGGCGCCGGCAAGGTCTTCAAGACCACCTCCAATGCCCACACCCTCACCGGTGACGGCATGGGCATCGCGTTCCGCCGTGGCATCCCGCTGGAGGACATGGAGTTCTTCCAGTTCCACCCGACAGGCCTCGCCGGCCTGGGCATCCTGCTGTCCGAAGCAGCCCGTGGTGAAGGTGCCATCCTGCGTAACTCCGAGGGTGAACGCTTCATGGAGCGCTACGCCCCCACCATCAAGGACCTCGCGCCCCGTGACATCGTGGCGCGTTCCATGGCCAACGAAGTCCGCGAAGGCCGCGGCTGCGGCCCGAACAAGGACTACGTCCTCCTGGACCTGACCCACCTGGAGCCGGCACACATCGATGCCAAGCTGCCGGACATCACCGAGTTCGCCCGCACCTACCTCGGCGTGGAGCCCTACACCGAGCCGGTCCCGGTCTTCCCGACGGCGCACTACGCCATGGGCGGCATCCCCACCAACATCACCACCGAAGTCCTGCAGGACAACGACACCATCGTGCCGGGCCTCTACGCCGCCGGTGAAGTTGCATGTGTCTCCGTGCACGGCTCCAACCGCCTGGGCACCAACTCACTGCTGGACATCAACG
>NZ_QAIQ01000510.1 GCF_003061105.1 Arthrobacter sp. HMWF013 | reverse complement strand
CTGCTTCAGCAACTCACTGTTTCAGCAACTGACTGCAAAGGAACTCCATGTCTGCAGAAAACCAGGGCTTCAACACCCGCGCCGTCCACGCCGGCCAGGCCTTCGAGCCCCGCACGGGGGCCGTGGTCCCGCCGCTGCACTTCAGCTCCACCTACGCCCAGGACGGCATTGGAAACCTGCGCGGCGGCTACGAGTACGGCCGCGGCGGCAACCCCACCCGGGATGCGCTGCAGGAACAGCTCGCGGCGCTTGAGGGCGGCAGCGCAGCCTTCTCGTTCAGCTCCGGCCTCGCGGCGGAGGACTCTCTGATCCGGGCCCTCACCCGCCCGGGGGACCACATTGTGCTCGGCAACGACGCCTATGGCGGGACCTACCGCCTGATCAGCCGGATCCTCGGTGACTGGGGGATCGGGAACACCCCCGTGGACATGGCCGACCTCAACGCGGTCCGCGCTGCCGTGGCTGCGAACAAGACGCGGTTCGTCTGGGTGGAAACCCCGTCCAACCCGCTGATGAAGATCACCGATATCGCCGCGCTCGCCGGGATCGCGCACGACGCCGGGGCCCTCCTGGTAGTGGACAACACCTTTGCATCGCCCTACCTGCAGACACCGCTTGCCCTGGGTGCCGACGTCGTGGTTCACTCCACCACCAAGTACATCGGCGGCCACTCCGACGTGGTGGGCGGCGCCGTGGTGGTCAACGACGCCGGACTCGCTGAGAAGATCGGCTTTGTCCAGTTCGCCGTGGGCGCGGTCTCCGGACCCATGGATGCGTTCCTCACCACGCGCGGCCTGAAGACCCTCGGCGTGCGCATGGACCGGCACAGCCAGAATGGCCAGGCGGTGGCCGAATGGCTGCTGCAGCGCCCCGAGGTTGAGGCGGTGCTGTACCCGGGCCTGCCGTCCCATCCGGGCCACGAGCTGGCCAAAAAGCAGATGAAGAAGTTCGGCGGCATGGTGTCCGTCCAGTTCAAAGGCGGCGAAGCAGCGGCCCGCACGGTGGCTGAAAACACCTCGGTGTTCACCCTGGCGGAATCGCTGGGCGGCATCGAATCGCTGATGAACTACCCATCGGAAATGACCCACGCTTCGGTGAAGGGCACGGAACTGGCGGTGCCGGTGAACCTGCTCCGGCTCTCGTGCGGCATCGAGGACGTGGAGGACCTGATCGCGGACCTGGAGAA
>NZ_QAIQ01000509.1:2043-3550 GCF_003061105.1 Arthrobacter sp. HMWF013 | reverse complement strand
GTGCCCGACGGCGGGACCGTCCCCTGCGGAGGCAGCTCCCCGGGCGCCGCCGGCCACGATGATCCGGGACTTCTGCCGTGCCAGCTGCGGCTGGACGGATTGGAAGTGCCGTTCGAGGACGGCGTTCATTCCCAGGGACATGTGCTTGATCCGGCCGCCGGCGAGCAGCACCACATCCGGGGCTGCACATCGTGCCACGGTGGCTGCAGCCTCCTCCAGTTCCGCCAACGTCCGGGGCAGCTGCAGCAGGACAACTTCGGCCCCCGAGAGCAGGTCCTCGCCCAACGGCAGTTGCTCGTAGCCGGCGCCTCCGGCCGCTGCGGCAGCCGCCACCCCCAGGGTGGCCGCGTTGTTCCGGAGCGCCCGTTCCCCCGTAATGAGGTCTTCGTGAACCCGGACCCGGTGGATGCCGAGCCCGGCGAGTGCGCCGAGTGTCATGGCGCCGTAGCGGTCCCCGATCACCGTGAGTTCGCGGCGGCCCTGCAATTGCCCGGCCGCGGCTTCGAGCAACAGTTTGTCAGTGGCATCCCAGGCCTGGAGATTGGGGGCTTCGACGTCCGGGTAACGCCGCAGGGTGCCGAAGACGGCCTCAAGACTTTTTTCAGCCACGGGTTCCTGCTGTCTGTGTAGGTGCTGTTGGAGTGGGCTGTTGCTGCAGGGAGGGCAGCTTGAGGATGGCCGCCACGGCCGCGCGGCCCGCCCGGTTGGCGCCGATGGTCGAGGAGGACGGCCCGTAGCCCACCAGGTGAACGCGAGGCTCCGCTGCCACCTGGGTGCCGTCCATGGCAATGCCGCCGCCTGGTCCCCTCAAGTGCAGCGGCGCCAGATGTTCGAGCTCTGCCCGGAACCCCGTCGCCCAGAGAATGACGTCCGCCCGGTGCAGGCTGCCGTCGGTGAGGCGGACGCCGTCGGGCTCTATGGACGCGAACATGGGGCGCCGATCCAAGGCGCCGCGAGCGGCCGCCGCCCGAAGGGCCGGCGTCCAGATCAGGCCGGTCACGGCAACCACGCTCTGCGGCGGCAGACCCAGCCGGACGCGTTCCTCCACGAGGGCGACGGCGTCGTGGCCGGCCTGGGCGTCGAACGTGGCATCCCGCCATTCGGGTTCCCGCCTGGTGAACCAGCTCGTGCCGCTTACCTGTGAGATCTCGTCCAACAGCCCGACGGCGGAAATGCCGCCGCCCACCACAATGACGTGCAGCCCACGGAACTCCTCCGCGGAAACATAGTCCGCCACGTGCAGCTGCCGGCCCCGGAACGTGGACCTGCCCGGATAGATCGGCCAGAACGGCCTGGTCCAGGTACCGGTGGCGTTGATCAGCGCCTTCACTGACCAGTCGCCACCGCTGGTACTGATTCTCAGCCTGCCGTCCGGATCTGCATCTTCCCGCTCAACGGAGGCAACCTTGACCGGGCGCAGGACCTCAAGCCCCAGCTCCCGCTCATAGCCGGTGAAGTACCGCGTCAGGAACTCCGAACTTGGCTCTGCCGGATCCACCGCCGGTTT
>NZ_QAIQ01000509.1:0-2018 GCF_003061105.1 Arthrobacter sp. HMWF013 | reverse complement strand
GTCTTTCCGCTGCCTACCACCTGCAGCGCCGGGACCCTCTTCGGCGTCGAACACCTTGTACGCCAGCCCCCGGCGCTGCAGGTGGTAGGCAGCGGAAAGACCTGCCTGGCCAGCCCCGATGACCGCCACATCAACTGTCCCGATTGCCATTGCGCTGATGCCGGTCAGACCTTCTTCACCACGGAGGATTTGAGCTGCATGGGCCCCACACCGTCCACTTTGCAGTCAATATCGTGGTCCCCCACGCCGTCCATCAGCCTGATCCCGCGGACCTTGGTGCCAACCTTGATGACGCCGGAACTGCCCTTGATCTTCAGGTCCTTGACCACCGTGACGGTATCGCCGTCGGCCAGGACATTACCCACCGCGTCCTTGATGACCCGCGGGCCCGCCTCCTCCGGCGCTTCACCGGCTGCGGCGGACCATTCGTGGCCACATTCCGGGCACACCAGGAGCGCACCCATCTCATAGGTGTACACACTGGAGCATTCGGGGCATGGCGGCAGGGTTTCGTTCACTCTCCCATGATAATCGTGGCTGCTTCGCTGACAGGCGCGGGCCGCCGTCGTACTGTTGGGCCATGGCGGAAGAAAGGCACGGACCATGACAACGGAAAAAGGGGCCGCAACACTGCTGGCCAAAGCGCTGGCCATAGTCCTGGGCACGGCGGAGGTGCCGCTGCGGCTGCGGGCGTGGGACGGCTCCGAGGCCGGACCGCCCGGTGCCCCCCTCCTTGAGTTCAGGTCACGCCGTGCCCTGCGCCGGATCCTGTGGTCGCCGGGGCAGTTGGGACTGAGCCGGGCCTACGTGTCGGGTGACATTGATGCCCCGGGCGACATCTTTGCAGGCTTCAAGGCCCTGAGTTCTGTGGGCAAGTTCTCCGAACCCGGCCCGTTCACTCCGCTGACACCGCGGGAACTGCTGACCCTCGTCCGTACCGCCGTGCGGCTGGGTGCGTTGGGGCCCAACCCCGCGCCTCCCCCGGAGGAGGCCAGTGTCATACGGAAGGGCAGGCTCCACACCCGGCGACGCGACGCTGCGGCAATTTCGCACCATTACGACGTCGGCAACGACTTTTATGCCCTCGTGCTGGGTCCGTCAATGGTTTACTCGTGCGCTGTGTGGGGATCCGGAACCACCGACGGCGGCATGATGGATGGCGGGGCGCAGGATATTGGGGCGGCCGGCGGCCAGGCGGCCGGCGGCGTTGAGCCACAGAGCCGTGGCCTTGTCGCGGGGCTTGAGGAGGCACAGGCGGCGAAGCTGGACCTGGTGTGCCGCAAGCTGGGGCTGAAACCCGGAATGCGGGTGCTGGATGTGGGCTGCGGCTGGGGCAGTTTTGCCCTGCACGCCGCAGAACATTACGGCGTCTCGGTGGTAGGGGTGACGCTGTCCTCGGAGCAGGCCGTGCGTGCCCGCAAACGGGCGGCGGATGCGGGCCTGACGGAAAACATCGACATCCGGGTGCAGGATTACCGGGACATCCCGGACGGACCCTTTGATGCCATCAGCTCGATCGGCATGTCCGAACACGTGGGCCGGGAACAGATGCCCGGCTACGTCCAGGTGCTGTACAGGCTGCTCCGCCCGGGGGGCCGGCTGCTCAACCACGCGATCTCGTGGAATGCAGGCCCCACGCGGGCGGACCCTGATTCCTTCATTCCGCGGTACGTTTTTCCCGACGGCGAGATGATCAGCCTGGGTGAGATGGTCGGCGCACTGGAGTCCGGAGGTTTCGAGGTACTGGACGTCGAAGCCCTGCGCCTGCACTATGCCCTGACCCTGCGGGCGTGGGTGAGGCGGCTCGAGGAGAACTGGGACGAGGCTGTCAGGCTGACCAGCCTGGGCCGTGCCCGGGTGTGGCGGCTGTACATGGCTTCCAGCGCCTTGGGCTTCGAGACCGGCCTCACGGGCGTCAATCAGGTGCTGGTGCAGAAGGCCGGCGGGGAGGCACCGCCGTTACGCCGGACAGACTGGGTTTAAAACGGAAGAGCCACCCGTGCGGGTGGCTCTTCGTG
>NZ_QAIQ01000508.1 GCF_003061105.1 Arthrobacter sp. HMWF013 | reverse complement strand
TTACTTTTGATGCTTCCGCTGGGGGTGGGTTGATGCCCAGCATCGACGCGGACGGAGCAGCGGGCTGGGCGGCAACCGGCATCCTCCTGGATGCCCGGGCCGGCGAGAGGTACCGTGGCGAATTCGAACCGGTTGATCCGAGGGCCGGCCACATTCCAGGTGCCGTGAGCGCGCCGACAACCGGGAATGTGGACGGGACCGGACGCTTTCTGCCGGCAGAAGCGCTGCGGCGCAGGTTCGAGGGTGTGGGAATCACCGCGGACGTTCCGGTTGCCGTGTACTGCGGCTCGGGCGTCACAGCCGCACACGAGGTCGCCGCCCTTGAAATCGCAGGTTTCCGGGCGGCCCTGTATCCGGGATCCTTCTCGGAATGGTCGAACAATCCCGAACGGCCCGTGGCCACGGGCGGCGGGCCGATTGGCGAAGCCGCGGCCACCGGGGGTAGCGTCGCTTTATGACTCCAGGACGTCCGGTACCGCCGCCCCTTGCCCGACCCGTAGTCCCCGCCGGTGTTCCAACTGCTGACGGCGGCACGGGCGTTCTCGCCGCTGCCCTTGGAGCCACCTCCGGTACGAGCGGGCTCGTGCCGCTGACACTGGCACGGCGGACCCCCAAAGAGGACGACGTCGAGATCGCCATCGAATTCTGCGGCCTGTGCCACTCGGACGTACACGCAACCCGTGGCGAATGGGGCACCCAGAACTATCCGCTGGTGCCAGGCCACGAAATTGTAGGAACCGTCAGCCGTGTTGGCTCGGCTGTGGACGACTTCTCCCCGGGCGACCGCGTGGGCGTGGGCTGCATGGTGGATTCCTGCCGGGAATGTGAGAGCTGCCTGGACGGTCTGGAACAGTACTGCGAAATCGGCATTACGGGGACATACGGGGCCAAGGATCCCCGCAACGGCGATGCCATCACGCAGGGAGGGTATTCATCCTCCGTGGTGGTCGATCGCCGCTATGTGCTCCGCGTGCCCGCAAATCTTGATCCGGCCGCCGTCGCCCCCTTGCTCTGCGCCGGCATCACCACGTTCTCCCCGCTCCGGCATTTCGATGTGGAGGAAGGCGACGTGGTGGGTGTTGTGGGGCTTGGCGGCCTCGGCCACATGGCCGTCAAGCTCGCCAAGGCCATGGGCGCGCGCGTGCTGGTGTTCACCACATCCGAGGCCAAGATGCCGGCCGCGCTGGAACTTGGCGCCGACGAAGTGATCCTGTCCCGTGACGAGTCCGCAATGGCCGCCGCCAACCGCAGCATTGACCTCATCATCGATACCGTGGCCGCCCCGCACGATCTCAACCCATTCTTCCGGACCCTCCGCGTGGACGGTGCACTGTTCCAGCTGGGACTCCCGTCGGAGGCCATGCCGCCGGTGGACCCCAGGGCCCTGATCCGCCGGCGGATCGCCTACGCCGGTTCCCTGATCGGCGGAATCGCCGAGACGCAGGAAATGCTCGACTTCTGCGCCGAACATGACGTGGTTGCCGACATCGAACTGGTGCGGGCAGACCAGGTGAACGACGCCTACGACCGGATGGTGGCCGGCGACGTCAAATACCGCTTCGTGCTGGACACCGGCACGCTGCAGGCCCCGGCCAAGGAGGCAAACGCATGAGCACCCTGTTCACCAAGATCATCAACGGCGAGATTCCCGGGCGGTTCGTCTGGCGTGAGCCTGACGTTGCGGCCTTCCTGACAACCGGCCCGCTGGCACATGGACACACCTTGGTGGTGCCCACCGAGGAGGTTGACCGCTGGACCGATGCTTCTCCGGAAACGTTGGCGAAGGTCATGGAGGTGGCCCGCCGGATCGGTGCCGTCCAGCTGGACATCTTCCCTGCCGAGCGGGCAGGACTGATTGTGGCCGGCTACGAAATCAACCACATGCATGTCCACGTGTGGCCGTCCAGGAGCATGGCGGACTTCAACTTCGCCTCAGCGGACCAGAACCCCGACCCCGCCGTGCTGGATGCCAACGCAGAGAAACTCCGCGAGGGGCTCCGGGCCGCCGGCTACGGGGAGTTTGTGCCCGAAAGCTGAACCTTGCACCTGCACGTACGCCTGGCACCCGCCTAAGCCGGCGCGAGCGCTTTGTTGAGCACCGCGCGGATCCGCTTTTCTGACACCGAGTAGGCGGTTCCAAGCTCGACGGCGAAGAGGCTCACCCGGAGCTCCTCGATCATCCAGCGGACCTGGGTCAGCTCGGCACCGACCCGCCGGCCCGGGAGCAGTGCTGAGACGGCGTCGTCGTAGTCGTCCTCCAGACGTTGTACGGCAGCCATGCTCAGGGCATCCCGCTGGACGTTGCCGGGAAGCTTTTCCAGGCGTTTCTCAATCGCAGCAAGGTAGCGGGGGAGCTGACTCAGCTGCGCATAGCCGGTTTTCGCGACGAAGCCCGGATACACCAGCTGTTCCAGCTGGCTCTTCACATCATTCAGGGCGCTGATCAGGGCCAGGCTCGTGGTCGCCTTCAGCAGTTTCTCAATGCGCCGCGTGCTGGCAAGGATGCGCTCCACCACGGCAGTGACGCTGAAGACTGTGTCGATCAGCTCAGCGCGCACCCGCTCATAGAGGGCATCAAAGGACGGCCGGTCCCATGGGACTTCAGCCGGGGTCAGCTTGTCGATAGCGGCCAAAGCGCAATCCGCGATCAGGGCGGAAACAGAACCGTGCGGGTTCTGGCTGAACGTGAGCTTCTCGGTGTTGTTCAGGTGTTCCAGGACGTACCGGTCCGGGGCGGGGACCCTGAGCGCCAGCAGCCTGATCACGCCGCCGCGCATGGATTCCCGCTGTTCGGAGGGTGTCTGGAAGACGCGCAGCGCAACGGACGTTCCTTCATCCACCAGTGCAGGGTATCCCGTCACCGTGTGACCCTTGATGGTGTTGCTGACCTGCCGCTGTACGGCGCCAAAGGTCCACTCGGTCAGGCCGCTCTGCTCGCGGAAGCCGGGGGCCGAGCCGGGTGCCATCCCGTTTCCGGACCCGTTTCCTGCGTCGGTTCCCGCGGGCTCAGCGCCGCCGGACTTCCCCCGTGACTTCGGCCCGGTGGTTCCGGGAGTCGCGCCCAGGGACTCCGCAATGGCACGGCGCGTGGCCGGGGCGAGGCGCTCCTGAAGGGCGGCGAGGTCCTTGCCCTCATCCAGTACTTTCCCCTTGCTGTCCACCACCCTGAAGCTCACCCGCAGATGGGAAGGGACGGCATCCCAGTTCCAGGATCCGGGCGGGATGACCTGACCGCGGATCCGGCGGAGGGCGAGCTCCAATGAGGCTTCCAGGTCATCGATGGCAGGATCGAAGTCCGCCTCCAGGGCAGCCACAGCCTGGCGGGCGACGTCCGGGGCGGGAACAAAATTCTTGCGGATCTGCTTCGGCAGCGACTTGATCAGGGCGGCCACCAGTTCCACACGCTGACCCGGAATCAGCCAGCGGAAAGGGGCATCATCGAGCTGGTT
>NZ_QAIQ01000507.1 GCF_003061105.1 Arthrobacter sp. HMWF013 | reverse complement strand
GTCCACGATCTCCAGGTCGTTGGCAATCCAGTAATCCAGGCCCAGGCTCTCGGCGATCGGCTGCAGGATCTGGTTGAACCCGCCCGACACCACGGCAACAGCATGGCCTGCGGCCTTGAACGCGGCCACCAGTTCGGCAGCGCCTTCGCTGAGTTTGACCTCGGCCCGCACGGAATCGACGACGTCGGCCGGCAGCCCGGCGAGGACCGCCACCCGGGCGTGCAGGCTCTGGGCGAAGTCCAGTTCCCCGCGCATGGCGGCTTCAGTGACAGCGGCGACTTCTTCCCGCTTGCCCGCGTATGCGGCCAGGAGTTCGATGACTTCCTGCTGGATCAGCGTTGAGTCGACGTCCATGATCAGGAACTTGCGGGCTGCCTTCCGCAGTCCGGCGGGGACAATCGCCGTGTCGATTCCGTCCTGCCGGTGCTGGGCTACGGCGTGCCGCAGTGCAGGGATGCCGGCGGCGGACGCGTCCGGCAGGGCCAGGTCCGCGGTGTGGACGCCGTAACGGCCGTCTCCGGCCTGGGTTTCTGCCTGAAGGGCTGCGCCGTGTCCGGTGAGGAGGGACCGCAGCTGTTCGAGCTCTGCGGGGATCAGTTTGAGGCCATAGCTGACCGCAGTCACGTTCGAAGTCATGGCTGCAATCTTAGCCAGCGGGGGAGTGCCGCCGGAATTCGTCCATCTGCAGGCAACGCGCCGGAGGCGCCTTGGAGGGGCAGAAAGGTGTATCAGTTATCAGTCGGCCCCCGTTTTGTCCTAGTGTCTACTCCTATGAGTGATGTTCTTGAATTGGCCGCCGTCAGCGTTGTCCGTGGGGCCAAAACGCTCCTGAACAAGGTGGATTGGCAGGTCAAGGAAGGCGAGCGTTGGGTGATCCTCGGTCCCAACGGCGCGGGCAAGACCACTCTCCTGCAGATTGCTGCTGCCCGGCTGCATCCCACCAGCGGCATGGCCGGCATCCTGGAGGAAATCCTCGGCGCGGTGGACGTGTTTGAACTCCGTCCCCGCATCGGACTCTCCTCAGCTGCCCTGGCGAACCAGATTCCGGAGCACGAGAAAGTCCTGAACGTTGTGGTCACTGCCGCCTATGGCGTGACCGGCCGCTGGCGTGAGGGCTACGAGAAGGCGGACGAACGCCGGGCCTTCACACTCCTTAACGAATGGGGCATGGGACCACTGCTCAACCGGCCCTTTGCCTCGCTCTCGGAGGGGGAACGCAAGCGGGTGCAGATTGCCAGGGCCCTGATGACTGATCCGGAACTCCTCCTGCTGGACGAGCCGGGTGCCGGCCTGGACCTGGGCGGCCGCGAGGACCTGGTCCACCGCCTCAGCGAGCTCGCCCGGGACGAAGCCGCCCCGGCCATTGTGCTGGTCACCCACCACCTCGAAGAAGTGCCGCCGGGCTTCACCCACGCCATGTTGCTGCGGGAGGCAAACGTTGTGGCTGCAGGACCCATCGATGAGGTCCTGACGGCCGCCAACCTGAGCGAGACGTTCGGGCTTGACCTTGATGTCACGGTGAACTCCGGCAGGTACACCGCCGCCGCGCGCCGCTAGAACGCCGCCCCGAACCATTACCTTGGATCTTCCCGGCAGTATCTTTGTGCTCTTCGCCGGCCTGTGGGCCGGAACCATCAACGCCGTCGTCGGCTCCGGCACCCTCGTTACCTTCCCTGTCCTCCTCGCGCTCGGCCTCACACCCGTCGTCGCCACCATGAGTAACGCCATGGGCCTGGTGGCCGGCGGCGCCTCGGGGGCCTGGGGCTACCGGCGGGAACTGAAGGGCAGGGGCAGACAGCTGCTCAGGCT
>NZ_QAIQ01000506.1:3849-9087 GCF_003061105.1 Arthrobacter sp. HMWF013 | reverse complement strand
GGGTGCCCCAACCTCAGTTTTAGCGATGTGGTGGCGCCCGTAAGCCGGTCGTCCACCGGTCGCCTCGCCGCTGCACTTGGGCCATCTCAGTAACCGCGTGTTTCCGCCATTCCCGGATTCCCGTATACCCCGCCCGAGTTAATGCCCGGTGAAGGTGCTTATACGCTACGCGGAATGGCGACGGTAAAGGCGAGCTCAACCCTCACGCCTCGGAAGCTGGGACTTGAGAGATTTGGGAACTGGCCGGGGCACTTGGTGGCTTTCTACGTGGAGGTCCACCAGTAGAAGTGGGCATTCGCCATGACCAGAATGGTCCCGTCAATCGTTCTTGTTCTTGCCCTTGCCCTCGTTGCCCTTTCCCTGCTGCGGCTCAGGGGCGGGCGGCGGCGCAGGGGCCACCTGGGCTGGTGCGGTGCCTTCCTGTGTCAGTGCAGCGTTCGTCGCGGATTCGGCGTCAGCTTTGGCTTTCTCGACCTCGGCTGCTTCCGCGGCGGCGGCAGCAGCCGCCTTCTCAGCAGCCATTGCGGCCTCAGCGGCGGCGTCAACAAGGCCAGCGAGATCGGCCTGCAGTGCGGCCGCGTTGGCCATGATACTTCGGCGCCGGTCCTCGGATATACGGCCGCTGCGGGCTGCCAATTCAACTTCTGCTTGCAGGTTGTCCAGACGTGTGAGCGCGGTGGCGTGGTCATTCATGGCCGCAGCCTGGGTCACGCCGAGCACAAGTTCCTGGAGGCGGTGGGCGGTGTCGCGCTGTAGCCCGGAATCGGAGACACCGCAGCCGACGAGTCCGCACACAAGCAAAAGGGCTGCGGCGAACCGGGCTCCGTGTGCCCGGGAGCGCTGACCTCGGGAGTGACGGCCGGTCATGGTTGCACGCTCTTTTGAAGTTCCTGGAGGTGGTCTCCCAGTGTGCCGGTGACCACGGGGTAGGTCGCGACGCCGGAAGGGGACGGAGGGGCCTGGCTTGCGGTAAGTGCGACTACTCCTCCTGCCAGTCCAAGGAGGACCAGGATGGCCATGGGGAGCGCCAGCTTTTGTCCCTTCCGGGAGGGGCGGCGTGTTTCTGGAGGAGTGCCCGGCTTGGGTGCGTCGGCTCCTGCCAAGGATTGGGTGGCCTCGGAGGAAGTACTGGACTTGGAGTGTCCTTTGGTTGGGCTGGCTGACCAGTTGGGGGAGGGCGGTCCTGCAGTGATAGATGGCGCCCTGAAGGGCCTGGCTGGCAGTACGCGGATGGTTTCGCGTGCAAGTTCACCGGGGGTGGATGTCGGGGAGACAAGGGCCTGCCGCAGGGCCGCCTCGATGTCGGCGGATTTGGGGCGTTCAAGCGGATCCAGAGCGGTCATCGAGCGGATCAGGTCGGCCCACCCGGCTGGAAGGTCCTGGGGAATGGTCGGTGCACGGTAAAGTCTGGCCACGGCGGATTCCACAGCGCTGCCGGGGTACTCCGTTGCCTGTTTGATGCATTCAAGCAGGACCAGCCCGAGCGAATAGATATCTGTGGCGGGACTCAGTGGGGAGCCCATGGCCTGTTCGGGGCTGAGATACGCCGCGGTGCCGACCATTGCCCCGGTGACCGTGAGGCGTGTTGAATCGGCGATTCGTGCGATACCGAAATCGGTGACCTTCGCCCGCACCGGTTCCCCGGGGCGGGTCTGCACCAAGAGGATGTTGCCGGGCTTGATATCACGGTGAATGATCCCGAGACCGTGGACGTAGGAGAGCCCGTCAGCGATCCCGGCTCCGATGACGGCGAGTTCGTCCAACGGGACAGCGCTGTGTCGGATCCGGCTGCGCAGATCCTGTCCCTCAATGAGTTCCATCGTCAGGAACGGCCGGGGCTCATCCGGGATGCGGATGTCGATGCCGGTATCGAACAACGTGACAAGACTGGGATGGTTCAGGGTTGCCAGCAGCATGATCTCAGCTTCCTGGCGTTTGAGTTCGTCCGCGTCGTGGGGCTGGGGTGCGAAGAGCTTCAGCGCTACGTCCCGACCCAGATTTTCATCCTTGGCCCGGTAGACGGAGGACATCCCACCGCGGCCAATCACCTCGCCCAGCCGGTATCGTTCGCCGAGCACTTCACTGCTGATGGAGCTCTGCGATTCCGCCACTACGCGTTCCTTCCGATGCATTTGCGGCACACTGTATATCTCAGATCATAAGCCCCCTTACTATATGCGAGTCTTGGCATGCCGGTCGTCACCCACAAGGAAGGCGGCAGGAAAGGACTCAAGCCATAGTGGCAAGAGACTCTGGAAAGCCGGGCTCGTCCGGCGTAATCTGCCCAATGCCGGCATGTCCGGAAATGAGGATCGACGAATGGCTGGCCAGTTGGGGGTGGCGCGGATGTCAACGGTGACTGCGGAGCAAGGTAACGGCGGCAGGCAGGGGAAGGGCTCCCCGAAGTTCCGGCAGGCCCTGGCGATCGCAGGAATCATCGCGGCCGTCGTTGGCGGAGCCGCGGTCTTCAACAGCCTGTCCGCAAGCTCGCAAGGCCACAACCAACAGCAGGGCCAGGCCGGGAAACCCGTCCCCACAGGTCCGGTGTGCGAGGTGGCGGACCGTGCGTCGTTGGTGCCGGCAAGCGGGCAGTTGTTTGGTGTGAACCTGGACTGGCATGCCAAGGCCCTGGCCCAATATTCCTTCGAGCTTGGGCATAAACCAGCGGTAACCGTCCTTTCCTCCGACTTTCCCTATGACCAGGAGGACAAGGCCATCCTCCAGCGCGATATTGTGCAGATCCGCGCCCACGGCCACATGATGCTGCTGACGCTGGAGCCCTTGAACGGGCTCTCAGGGGTCACGCCCGATTCCGCGAAGGCCCTGGCGGCAGATCTCGCGGAGTTCAATAACGACGGCGTCCCTGTCATCGTGCGGTTTGGCCAGGAAATGAACGGCACCTGGCAGCCATGGTCCCAGCAGCCGGCCCAGTACATTGCGGCTTTCCGGACTCTGGCCGACGCCGTCCACACGGGTGCTCCGGGTTCGGCGATGATGTGGGCGCCCAGCTATGGCGGTGGGTATCCGTACCCCGGCGGGCAGTTCGAAGCCAAGGCCGGGACCCCGGAGTTCACCGCGCTGGATACCGACGCGGACGGCGTCCTGACCACCGGCGACGACCCCTACGCCCCTTACTACCCGGGGGACGACGCCGTGGACTGGGCGGGCATGTCCCTGTACCACTGGGGAACCGTCTACCCCTGGGGCGACAACGAACTACCGGAGGCCAACAAGTTCGCGGATCAGCTCACCGGAAACTACGTAGGCGACAGCCCTGACGACGCCCTTCTTCCGGACTTCTACCAGGCTTACGGGGTGGCCCACGGCAAGCCCGTCGCCATCACGGAGACCGCCGCACTCTTTGTCCCGGGCGCCGGGGGAGCGGACGAACTTGCCATCAAGCAGGCCTGGTGGGGCCAGGTCTTCGGCCAGGCAACGGCTGCACGTTTCCCTCAGCTGAAGATGCTGACCTGGTTCGAATGGGACAGGGAAGAACCGGACGTCACCGGCAGGGTGGACTGGACCGTCACCAACACCCCTGCCATCCGCGACGCGTTCAAGGCCGCCCTGCCGGGCTGGCTGCACTACGGTCCGGCAGGGTCCTGCCAGCCACGCGACTGACTCAGGTAAAGAGGCCTTCGCCGATGAACCCGCCTGGCTGCACGCCGGGAGGCACCGCTGCCAGCGCCGAGCCGGTGTGCTCCAGGTACTCCACGGCAAGTGTGTCCTGCTTGGCCATGGCCATCTGCATGGGGACGTAGTGGGTGCGTGGATCTTTGACGAAGGCAATAAAGAACAGGCCCGCGTCCAGGTGTCCGAGCCCGTCGGAACCGTCCGTGTAGTTGTAGCCGCGGCGGAGCATCCGCACGCCGTCGTTCTGGTCCGCGTGTGCCAGCCGGACGTGCGCATCCATACCGATCAGCGGTTCACCGTCCTTGCCCTTCAGCGAAAAGTCCGGTGATGTGAACTCCTTGCCGCCGGACAGCGGGGACCCTTCGGACTTTGTCCGTCCGATCAGCTGTTCCTGTTCCCTGAGCGACGTGCGGTCCCAGATTTCGATGTGCATGCGGATCCGGCGTGCCACCAGGTAGCTTCCGCCCTCCATCCAGGCTTCACCGCCACGGGTGCCCGGGCCTGCCCAGACATGTTCGTTCAGCAGGTCCGTGTCCTCGGCCTTGAGGTTGTTGGTGCCGTCCTTGAAGCCGAAAAGGTTGCGCGGCGTCTGCTGGTTACGGGACGTCGATGAGGTGCGGCCGAATCCGAGTTGGGACCAGCGCACCCGGACTGTGCCGAAGCCGATCCGGGCGAGATTGCGGATCGCGTGGACGGCGACCTGCGGATCGTCCGCACAGGCCTGGACAATGATGTCCCCGCCGCTGCGGTTCGCTTGGAGGTCATCGCCGGGGAAATGCGGGAGGTCGATCAGGGCGTCGGGCCGCCGGCCGTCGAGGCCGAAGCGTGCTTTGCCGTCCTTTTCGAACAGGCCCGCTCCGAACCCGAAGGTCACGGTGAGCTTGCCAGCGCTGAGGCCCAGCGCTTCGCCGGTGTCTTCTGGCGGGGCGTTATAGGGGCCGTCCACAGCACCCGTTGCTCCGGTTTCCCGGCCCAGAGTCATCGCTTCCGCCGCAGCCGTCCAGTCCTTCAGGAGGCGGATGAGGGCAGCCCGGTCCTCGGTGGTGACATCGAACGCGGCCATGTGCAGGCGGTCCTGGGCGGCAGTGGTGATGCCGGCCTGGGTGGATCCGTGGAAGGGCACAACATCACCGGTCCCGGCGTCGGCAGGGGCAGCCACCGCAGCCAGGGCGTCCTGGGTGAGCAGGCCCGCAGCCAAACCGGCCACGGCTCCCGCACTGCCCACGCCGGCCAGCGCGAGCAGGCCCCTGCGGGACAGGCGCGACGCCGGCGCATCACCTGCCGGGGAAGGCGCCGCGGCGTCTCCGGCAGGGCCGGCCTGGCCCCCGCTGAAAGGGCAGCCGCTCACAGGACGACGGCGGCCGTGAGGTTGGACAGCGGCTCACCCAGGGCATCCACCAGCGCGGCCAGCTTCTGGACCTGCTCAGGGGCCAGTTCGTCGTAGTATACGAAGCCGTCGCCGCGGGCATGCTGGGTGAGTTCGGCCTGCAGGGCGGCGAACTTCTCTTCCAGCGACGTGGCCAGTTCAGGGTCCTTCAGCTCGAGCACGGGCTTGAGGTTCTCGAAAGCGATCCGTGCGCCGTCCACGTTCGCCTGGAAGTCCCA
>NZ_QAIQ01000506.1:0-3839 GCF_003061105.1 Arthrobacter sp. HMWF013 | reverse complement strand
CTCACGGGCGTCAAGCTTCGGGTCCAGGTCTCCGAATGACTCCGCCACCGGTTCAATCCGTTCCCAGTGCATGCGCGTAGCGGCGTAGAGGCCGCGGGCCTTGTCCGCATCCCCTGCTGCGTAGGCTGCCGCGAACTCCTTGGTACCGGCCAGAAGCTGTTCGCTCTGGTCCTTGACGTAGGCCAGGTACTGGGCCGTAGCGGTGTCCGTGAGGGCCTTGACGTTGGTGTCCACCGCGGGCTTGTCGCCGGATTCGGTGATTTCGAACGCGGACCGGATGCCATCGCCCTGCATGCCGGGCTTGCACGCCGTCGTGTATTTGCCTGCGGGCGCCGTGACCACCAGGTTGCGGGTCAGCCCCGGGCCGATGTTCTCCACTTCGCCGATGATGCGCAGGCCGTCTTCGGCAAGGAGGTAGAACTCGGTGACCTGGTCGCCGTCGTTCTGGATCGCAAACGTCACGTTACCGCTGGTGGTGCTCGAGCTGGACAAGGCGCACGCGTCGCTCGTACTGGACACTTTGATGGGGCCGGTGGCGGCCGGTGCACTGTTGTCAGTGCAGGCCACGAGCGTCAGCGGCAGGACGGCGGCGGCCAGCACGTAACGGAGGCGGCTGTTTTTGGCGAGATGGGGCACGGGTATTCCTTTGGGGTGTGACGGGGGGCGGATCAGGAACCGGCGGCGCTGCGGACCGGTTCCGGGGTGACGGCCGCGGGTTGGGCGCGGCGGTGGGACCGGAAGTACAGCCAGAGCACCAGCGGCACGTAAAGCAGCCAGGCGGCTGCTTCAAGCCAGGTGGTGGCCGGGGAAAAATTCAGGGTGCCTTTGAGTAAGGTCCCGTACCAGGACGACGGCGGCACTGCGGCTGAGACGTCGAAGGCCAGGCTGTGGAGGCCCGGAAGGATGCCGGCCTCCTGAAAGTCGTGGATGGCATATGCCAGGACCCCACCGGCGATGATGATCAGGGCGGCGCCGCTCCAGGTAAAGAACTTTCCGAGGTTGACCTTCAGCACGCCGCGGTGCAGCAGGGCGCCGAGGACAATGGCTGTGGCGAGCCCCAGCAGCGCCCCTACCAGGGGTGTGGTGGAAGAGCCGGATGACTGGGCTGCCGCCCAAAGGAACAAGGCCGTTTCGAGGCCTTCGCGGCCCACCGCCACTGCACCAACAACGGCAAGCCCCCAGCCGGAGCCGGTGGACGTCTGGTCCACCCGGGACCGGAGGTCGCTGCCCAGCGTCCGGGCCGTCCTTGCAATCCAGAAGACCATCCAGGTGACCAGGCCGACGGCGATGACGGACAGGGTTCCGCCGATCGCCTCCTGCGCCTCAAAGGTCAGGCCGCGGGGGCCGAAGCTGAGGAGTGCGCCGAATCCCACCGATGCGGCCACGGCAATTGCCACGCCGGTCCACAGCTTCGGCAGGAGGTGGGAGCGGCCGCTCTTGGCCAGATACGCCATCAGGAGGACGACGATGAGCGTCGCCTCGAGACCTTCCCGGAGGCCGATCAGGTAGTTTGCGGTCATAACGAAGTGCGCCTCGGCTCGTGGAAGCCAAGGGTAGGCTTACCTAAGGGGAAAGATTACCGGCCTTGCGGAATTAAGCAACTTTCGTGTGCGCTAATTTGGCTTGTGTGACATCCCCGGCTGTAATTCTCTACGCGGGCTCCACCCAGTAGCGGCGTTTGCCACCGCGGGTATCCTCGTAGACGCCGCCGTTCCTTTCGATGGTCGCGCGGGAACCGGCGTTGTCCTCATCGCACGTGATGAGGACCCGGGAGATCCCCAGGTCCCGGGCCACCGGGAGGGCTGCGGCCAGGGCGGCCGACGCGTGGCCGCGGCGCCTCGCGGAAGGCCTCACGCTGTAGCCGATGTGCCCGCCCTGGTTGAGGAGATGTTCGTTCAGCCCGTGCCGGATGGCCAGCGAACCAAGGAATGTGCCGTCTTCCACCATCCAGAGGTAGGTGCACGGAACGAGCCCCGGCTTCCGCGGGCTTTCCGGCAGCGCGTCGATGACGAGGGCGTCCACGAACCGCTGGAAGGTGTGGGCATCTTTGAGCTCTTCCAGGGGCCAGCCGTCCGCACCCGCGCCGTCCTGCCGGGAGCCGTCAAATTCTGCGGCTCCTTCCAGCCAGGAGGAATGAAAACGTACGTCCGGAGCGATAAGGAGAGGCATCACAGAATCGTATTCGACGATGAGGAGTTTCCCCCTTTACCTCTGGCCTTTCTTGGGCTGAAGGTACTCCAGCAGGAGATAGGTGGTCTGCCTGGAACACTTGATGATCGGGCGGAGGTGCTCCGTGGCCAGCCTGGGCAGTACCGTGACGGGTTCGTTGTCCCGGGTTTCGTCGCGGATGGCCAGCTCGAGGTCGAACGCAAGTCCTGCCAGGCGTTCCGCGCCCACCATCTGGCTGGACGTCTTGAGGCTGAGGACCGCGTCCAAGGCGCCGGTCAGGTCCCCTGTGGTCAGGGCCATGCGCAGCTTCTCGGTCCTCTGGGGAAGGGCTTCGATGAAGTTCTGCACGAACACCTTCCAGACCCCTTCATCGTCGTCGAGCTCATCGCGCAGCCGGCTCAGCACGGTCGGATCAAGGAGGGGCGCGACGCTGCCGTCACTCTGCGTCATGGCCGTCCTTCCCGTGACCCATTACCGCTTCATCCCTGGAAATGGGTGGCGGGCGGGCCGCCTGGAAGATCCTTCAGAATGGTGTCCGCGATCACCCGCGCCTTGACGTTCCGGTGGCTGGAAGCCCTGGTGAGGATGTTGAAAGCGTCCTCGTAGGAGCAGCGGTTCTGCCCCATGATGACCCCGCATGCGACGTCGATGGAGGTCCGGCCCTCCATGGCCGCGCGCAGGTGGCCGGCCGTGGCAAGGGCGGCCCTCATCTCGGTCGCCATCAGGAAACTTTTGCCGGCAAGGTTGCTGAAAGCCACGACGTCGGCCAGGACAGTCGGGGTGAACCCCGTGGTGTTCCCGGCCAGGAACGTCAGCGCCGCCGCGCATCCGGGCTCACGCGCCAACGGAACAGAAACCACAGACCGGTAGCCGGCGTCCCGGAGCGGACCCCAATACCGGGGCCATCGCGGATCCCTGGACGAGTCGTTGACGATGACCGCCAGCCGTCCCCTCATCGCCTGCGAAACAGGGCCGTCCCCGTGGTTCTGGTCCAGCCTGGCAAGGCCCGCTGCACCGTCGGAGGTGCCCACGGTCAGCGGTGTCTGGCCTGGGCGCGCCAGCGATACGGCGCAGTCCAGATCGGAGGTGGAATCGTCTGCGAGAGCCGACACCGCGGCAGAAGCCAGGAGGCGGAGCGATTCGGGCTCACTGTCGGCGCGGAAATCCAGCAGGAATTCTGAACGCCCGTGGGTTCCGGCATTGCTCCAGAGCTCACGGATGCCACCCCGGGGGAAAGCCTTCCCGGACTGGCCATCGGCCCAGGGCAGCCGGCGGGCATAGCTTGTGCGTAGTTCCGAACTCATTGACCCGCCCCCCGAAAGTCGTTGCTCATGAAGTCCCGCGGTAAGCAAAGACGCTACGTCGCAGGGGCGGGGGAAAGCATCAGTAGTGTGTACTCGAGTTTTCAACTCCCCGACACTCGGCAGTGGTAGCCGGTGGAGGCAAAGTCAGGTATTGAGTTCCAGCATGAGGGCCGGCAATTGGTCGGCCAGCTCGCGGGCCAGGAACCCCATCGGGCCCAGCCTGCTCGCCAACCTGTCGGCGGCCGCGGCGTGGAGGTGGCTGCCCCAGCAGGCTGCCTGCGCGTCGGTGGTGCCACGGGCGCGGAGGCCTGCGATGGCCCCTGCCAGGACATAGCCGCTGCCCGAAGTCCCCAGGCCGCCGTAGCC
>NZ_QAIQ01000505.1 GCF_003061105.1 Arthrobacter sp. HMWF013 | reverse complement strand
CGTCGTCGCGGCGTCCGGCCAGGGCCTCGCCGACGATTTCTTCCGAGGCCCCGCCGGAGTAGACGTCGGCGGTGTCGATGAAGTTGACGCCGGCGTCGAGGGCGCGGTGGATGATGCGGGTGGAATCGGCGTGGTCGTCATTGCCCCAGGGTCCGAACATCATCGCGCCGAGGCAGAGGGGGCTGACCTGCACGCCGGTGCGGCCGAGTGGGCGGTATTCCATAGGTGGTGCTTTCTGTGGTTACGGGCGGACGAGTACTTTGAGCGCTTCGCGGTCGGCCATGGCCTGGTAGCCGGCAGGAACCTCGTCCATGCCGATGGTGCGGTCGAAGACTTTGCCCGGTTCGATGGTGCCGTCGAGCACGAGAGGCAGGAGTTCCTCGATATACGCCCTGGCGGGTGCGACCCCGCCGGTGAGCGTGATGTTGCGCATGAACTCCCGGAATCCCAGCGGAACTTCGGAGAACTGCGGCGCGCCGACGCGGCTGATGACGCCGCCATCGCGGACCACGCCGATCGCCATCTCGATCGCGGGCTTCAGGCCCACGGCTTCGAGTACGGCATGCGTTCCGTCGCCGTTGGTGAGTTCCCTGACCTTGGCGATGCCTTCCTCGCCGCGTTCGGCGACGACATCGGTGGCACCGAATTCGCGGCCCAGTTCGGTGCGGCCATGGTGGCGCCCCATGAGGATGATGCGCGAGGCGCCCAGCATCTTGGCGGAGATGACTGCGCAGAGGCCGACGGCGCCGTCACCGATCACGGTGACCGTCTCGCCGGGTCGGATGCCGGCCTTCCTGGCCGCGTGGTAGCCGGTCGACATGACGTCGGAGAGGCTCAGCAGTGAGGGGATGAGGTTCTCGTCGAAGCCGGCGGGGACCACGACAAGGGTTCCCGCTGCCTGCGGGACACGGGCGAATTCGCCCTGTCCGCCGTCGTCGTGGCCGCCCCAGTGGGCGCCGTGGCGGCAGGAGGTCTGCAGGCCTTCCCTGCAGAAGTCGCAGGTGCCGTCGGAGGCCACGAATGGTGCGATGACAAAGTCACCAACGCTCAGGCCGGTTACCTCTGAGCCGAGTTCCTCGACGATGCCGACGAATTCGTGGCCCATGCGGGCGCCTTCGGCGGATGCAGGTTTGGCGGCGTAGGGCCACAGGTCGCTGCCGCAGATGCAGCCGGCGACGATGCGCACGATCGCGTCGGTGGGCTCCTGGATGGCGGGGTTAGGGACGGTTTCGACGCGCACGTCGCCGGCGCCGTACATCAGTGCTGCTCGCATGTCTGGGATTCCTTACTGGTTGTGGGCCGGTTTCCAGTGAACACCGGTTATGGCC
>NZ_QAIQ01000052.1 GCF_003061105.1 Arthrobacter sp. HMWF013 | reverse complement strand
GCAGTGCCAGGGGCTTGCCGGCCAGCAGATCCCGGATCCGCTCCAGGTCTTCCAGATGGCCATCGGACAGCGGCGCAGGGTCAGCTGCGGGCAGGCTGGCAAAGCCCGTCAGGCCGATGCCGCGCCGCTGCTGTTCCATGTCAGGTCAGGCCTGTTCCAGGCCCGCCAGCACCTTGCGGTATTCGGAGAGTTCGCGGGCCTGGCCACGCGGATTCACCACCACATAGCGGATGGTGCCAAGGGCGTCGATGATGAAGCTCCCCCGCCGGGCCATCCCGCTCTCCGGGTCGAAGACACCGTACGCCTCGGCGACAGCCCCATGCGGCCAGAAGTCGGCAAGGAGGTCGAAACCGTAGCCTTCCTTCTCGGCGTACGCCCGGAGGCTGAACTTGCTGTCCACGGAGATACCCAGGACAGTGGCCCCAAGGTCCTCGAACACTGAAAGGTTGTCCCTGATCTCGCACAGTTCCCCGGTGCAGATACCGGAGAAGGCGAACGGGTAAAAGACCAGCACCACATTCTGCCCGCGGAACGACGACAGCCTGACCGGCTCACCGAACTGGTTTGCCAACTCAAAATCCGGTGCGGCCTCCCCTACCGCCGGCACAGACACACCGGCAGTCGACAGAGCTTGCGTCACTTGTTCTTCCTGCTCACTAACCGGGTGGCGCTCCAGTCTTTGGAGACGCCGGCGGAAGTGGTGAGGTGAAGGCCGGCTGTGGGCGCCGCTTCCTGTATTTCCGCTGGAGAAACGTAGCCGGACCTGCCGGACTTCGGGGTCAGCACCCAGACAACACCGTTTTCACTCAGTGTTGTCAGCGAATCCATGAGCGTATCGACCAGGTCACCATCGCCGTCGCGCCACCAGAAGATGACGGCGTCAACGACATCGTGGTCGTCCTCGTCCAGGAGTTCGGACCCTGTCAGGTCCTCGATATCATCACGCAAGTCGAAATCGACGTCGTCGTCGTAACCGAACTCCTGAATCAGATCCCCACTTTTGAAACCCAATTTTTCCGCCACATTTACCGAAGTGGCGGCGTCGGCCTCGCTCACGTGTTCCTCCAATGCCTAATACATGCAATACGCATAGTGATTTCCATTACTCCAAGCCAACACCCTTTGAGCCTGCGCTTCAAGCTGACGCCACCGCGATCCGCCATATTCTGCGTCACATCCGGTGCCGCCACCCTGCATGCCCAAGGGTTTCGTCACACAACCAGTATGACCGCGAAATACAACGGCGGTGCCACGGACGCGGCTACGCATCGCGCTGAAGTCACAGCTAGAGTGGCTGTGACAACTATGCCTGCGGGGCGACCGCCCTGGAATTCAGTGCAGACATAGGCGTGCTAGGACCCTGCCCGGCGCACATGACCGGGCTGTTGTAACCGATACGTCGCACACGTCGCGTTTACGCCGGACAGCTACCCTGCCCGGCCTGAGTGCGCCGATGCATGCGCGCAAAGAGAGGTTGGACGTGGCTGCAGGAGAAGATACCTCCCATATCCTCAGCGGGTTGACTAACCAGCTGCCTGATCGTGATCCGGAAGAGACCGCTGAATGGGTTGAGTCCCTGGATGCACTGATCAGGGAACAAGGCACCGAACGTGCCCAATACATCATGCGGAGCCTTCTGCAGCGCGCCGGTGCGCAAAGCGTGGGCGTACCGATGGTGACCACCACGGACTATGTGAACACCATTCCCGTGGACCAGGAAGCGCCGTTCCCCGGCAACGAGGAATACGAGCGCCGGTACCGGGCGTACATGCGCTGGAACGCCGCGATCATGGTGCACCGCGCACAGAAGGCGAACATCGGGGTGGGCGGGCACATCTCCACCTATGCCGGCGCCGCCACCCTGTATGAAGTGGGCTTCAACCATTTCTTCCGCGGCAAGGACCACCCCGGCGGCGGTGACCAGGTCTTCTTCCAGGGCCACGCATCCCCCGGCATGTATGCACGCGCCTTCATGGAAGGCCGCCTTTCCGAGGAGGACCTGGACGGATTCCGCCAGGAGAAGTCCAAGGAGGGCCACGCGCTGTCCTCTTACCCGCACCCGCGGCTGATGCCCGAGTTCTGGGAGTTCCCGACCGTATCGATGGGCATCGGTCCCATGAATGCGATCTACCAGGCCCAGTCCAACCGGTACCTGCACAACCGCGGCCTCAAGGACACCTCTGACCAGCAGGTCTGGGCGTTCCTTGGTGACGGCGAAATGGATGAGCCCGAGTCCCGCGGCCTGCTCCAGCTCGCAGCAAACGAGAACCTGGACAACCTGAACTTCGTCATCAACTGCAACCTCCAGCGCCTGGACGGGCCGGTGCGTGGTAATGGCAAGATCATGCAGGAACTTGAAGCGTTCTTCCGCGGCGCCGGCTGGAACGTCATCAAGGTTGTCTGGGGCCGCGAGTGGGATGACCTGCTCACCAAGGACTCCGACGGTTCGCTCGTGAAGATCATGAACGAAACCCCCGACGGCGACTACCAGACCTACAAGGCAGAGTCCGGAGGGTTCGTCCGCGAGCATTTCTTCGGCAAGGATCCCCAGACCAAGGACCTCGTCGCCGACCTGAGCGATGACCAGATCTGGAACCTCAAGCGTGGTGGCCACGATTACCGCAAGGTTTACGCCGCTTACAAGGCAGCCACCGAATTCAAGGGCAAGCCCACGGTGATCCTGGCCAAGACGGTCAAGGGCTACGGACTCGGTCCCCACTTCGAGGGCCGTAACGCCACGCACCAGATGAAGAAGCTCACGCTGGATGACCTGAAGAAGTTCCGCGACCACCTGCGGATTCCCGTCACCGACGAGCAGCTGGAAAAGGACCTGTACCAGCCGCCGTATTACCACCCCGGCAATGACGCGCCTGAAATCAAGTACATGATGGAACGCCGCGCCGAGCTCGGCGGCGCCGTGCCGGAGCGCCGCTCCAAGCACCAGGACATCGCACTGCCTGACGCGAAGACCTACGAAGTCGCCAAGCGCGGCTCCGGCAAGCAGCAGGCCGCCACCACCATGGCGTTCGTCCGGCTCCTCAAGGACCTCATGCGGGACAAGAACTTCGGCAAGCACATCGCGCCGATCATCCCCGATGAAGCCCGCACCTTCGGCATGGACGCGTTCTTCCCGACCGCCAAGATCTACAACCCCAAGGGCCAGAACTACCTGTCCGTGGACCGTGACCTGGTGCTCGCTTACAAGGAGTCCGCGCAGGGTCAGCTGATCCACCCGGGTATCAACGAAGCCGGCGCTGTGGCGGCGTTCACCGCCGCGGGCACCGCGTACGCCACCCACGGCGTGCCGCTGATCCCGGTCTACGTGTTCTACTCCATGTTCGGCTTCCAGCGCACCGGTGACGCCTTCTGGGCAGCCGGTGACCAGATGGCCCGTGGCTTCATCATCGGCGCCACGGCCGGACGGACCACCCTGACCGGCGAGGGGCTCCAGCACGCTGACGGCCACTCACCGCTCCTGGCGTCCACTAACCCGGCCGTGGTCACCTACGACCCCGCCTACGGGTACGAAATGGGCCACATCATCCGGGACGGCATCGAGCGCATGTACGGGCCCGACTCCACGGACCGGAACCTCATGTACTACCTCACGGTCTACAACGAGCCGATCACCCAGCCGGCGGAACCTGAAGAGCTGGATGTTGAAGGCGTACTCAAGGGCATCTACCTGGTGGCCCCGGCGAAGATCGACGGTCCCCGGACCCAGATCCTGGCCTCGGGAGTCTCCGTGCCCTGGGCCATCGGCGCGCAGCAGCTTCTCGCGGACGACTGGGGAGTCTCGGCCGACGTCTGGTCGGTCACGTCCTGGAACGAGCTCCGCCGCGACGGCATGGCCGCCGAGGAAGAAGCCTTCCTCAACCCCGGCCAGCCTGCACGTGTTCCGTTTGTGACCCAGCAGCTTGCCGGAGCCACCGGCCCGGTTGTTGCAGTCTCGGACTACATGAAGGCCGTCCCGGACCAGATCCGTCAGTTTGTGCCGAACGAGTTCGCCTCGCTCGGCGCTGACGGCTTCGGCTTCTCCGACACCCGTGCGGCTGCCCGCCGCTTCTTCAAGAACGACATCCACTCCATCGTGGTGCGGTCCCTGGAGATGCTGGCACGTCGCGGCGAAGTGGATGCCCAGGCCCCGGCCAAGGCAATCGAGAAGTACCGCCTGCACAATGTCAACGCCGGTTCCACCGGCAACGCAGGCGGCGAGTCCTGATCAAACTCCAGTAGGAGCATGACGACGACGGCGGCACTCACTGTGAGGTGAGTGCCGCCGTCGTTGTTAATCGGTGTTGCAGGGCGTACGGCCGGATGCGGCGTCCTGCGGACCCTGTGACCCAGATCCAAGCCGGTTGTAGCCTTTGCACAAATGGAGCTTGCGTGGCGGGCACCGTATGCTCAGAAGATGCCTGAGCCAACCACCGCACCCGCGAAGCGCAAGCCGTCCTCGCGCAGCATGACGCCGGAGAAAACCGAAACCCTGAAGAAACTCCGGGCGAGTGTAGGCCAGCTGTCCACCACTACGCTGCGCCAGCTGGAAAAATCGCTGCCCTGGTATTCACGCCTCAGCTCCGATGAACGCTCGGCCCTCGGTATGGTGGCGCAGAACGGCATAGCCGCTTTTGTCACCTGGTACGAACGCCCCAGCTCGCCTTCCTGGATTCTCTCCGATGTCTTCGGAACTGCGCCCACGGAACTCACCCGCTCCATCAGCCTGCAAAAGGCCCTCCAGCTCATCCGGATCGTGGTCGAAGTGGTGGAGGACCAGGTGCCGGTCATCGCCCCCGAAGCAGACCAGCCCGCACTGCGGGAGGCGGTGCTGCGGTACTCGCGGGAAGTAGCCTTCGCTGCAGCGGATGTCTATGCGCGGGCAGCCGAATCCCGGGGATCGTGGGATACCCGGCTTGAGGCCCTGATCGTCGACGCCATACTGCGCGGGGAGAACACCGACGCGCTGCGATCGAGAATCGCCGCACTGGGGTGGAAAGCCCAGGAACGGTTCACTGTCATGGTGGGGAATTCGCCGTCAGAGCCCAGTGCCAGCTACGTCAGCGAACTGCGGCGCATGGCGGGCCGCTACGCCGAGGACGCGCTGGTGGGAATCCAGGGCGACCGGCTGATCCTGATTTTGGGCGGCCTTAAGGACAAAGAGACCGCGTACCTGAAGCTCAGTGAAATGTTCGCACCCGGGCCCGTGGTGTACGGCGCGGAAGCGGGTTCATTGCTGGAGGCCAGCGGATCAGCCCAGTCCGCCTTCGCCGGTCTCACCGCGGCACGGGCCTGGCCCTCCGCTCCCCGGCCGGTAGCGGCCGACGACCTGCTGCCCGAACGCGTCATCTCCGGCGACGAAGCGGCCCGCCGGTCGCTGGTCAAGAACATCTACCGTCCCCTCGTGGCTGCCTCCAACGGGCTGGTAGAGACGCTGGGCACCTACCTTGAACTGGGGCACTCCCTCGAGGCAACAGCCCGCGAACTCTTCGTGCATGCCAACACGGTCAGGTACCGGCTCAAGAGAGTCTGTGACGTTACCGGCTGGGATCCGCTCCTCCCCCGGGAGGCATTTGTGCTGCAGGCGGCACTCGTTGTCGGCCGGCTTTCAGCACCGCCAAAAGCGCCCGCCGAGCGTCATCCTGCGCGGAACCAGCTCTGAGTCGTTGTAGACTTCCTACAATCTGACCCCTTGAGCTTGGTGCAGACAAACACCGCTTGATGACACAGTAATTTGGAAAGCTGGATACGTGCTTGCAATAGTCTGCCCTGGACAGGGCTCACAGACCCCCGGTTTTCTGGCCCCTTGGCTGGAACTTCCTTCGGTAGCAGGCCAACTGGCCTCCCTCAGCGAGATCGCAGGCATCGACCTGACAGCGCATGGGACCACCTCGGATGAGGAAACCATCAAGGACACCGCAGTGGCGCAGCCCTTGATCGTCGCCGCAGGCCTGGTCGCCGCGAAGTCACTGTTCGACGTCGAACTGGCCACCTTGCCGGTGATCCTTGCCGGACACTCTGTAGGCGAGATCACCGCCTCCGCCCTGGCCGGAGTGCTCACCGAGCACGAAGCCATGACGTTCGTCCGTGAACGCGCCAACAGCATGGCCGCAGCCGCTGCTGTCACGCCAACCGGCATGAGTGCAGTGGTGGGCGGGGACCCGGCAGAGGTCCTGGCAGCCATCGAGGCCGCAGGCGCCACACCGGCCAACGTCAATGGTGCCGGGCAGACCGTTGCCGCGGGGACCTTCGAACAGCTCAAAGCGCTCTCGGAGAACCCGCCGGCCAAGGCCAGGGTCATCCCGCTGAAGGTGGCCGGAGCCTTTCACACGTCGCATATGTCCCCCGCTGTGACTGCCCTCGAGGCGCTGAAGCCGCAGCTCAAGCCCCACAAGCCGTTGGTCCCGTTGCTGTCCAACTTCGACGGCCAGGAAGTCGTTGACGGCGATGCCGCCGTTGAAAGCCTCATTGCGCAGGTCTCCAGGCCTGTCCGTTGGGACCTATGCATGGAAACATTGGTCCAGCGCGGCGTCACCGGAGTCATCGAACTGGCCCCGGCCGGAACGCTGGCAGGGCTTGCCAAGCGCGGCATGCCCGGAGTCAAAACAGTTGCCGTCAAAACCCCGGACGACCTCACGGCCGCGCTGG
Organism: Arthrobacter sp. HMWF013; assembly: GCF_003061105.1. Lineage (GTDB taxonomy): Bacteria > Actinomycetota > Actinomycetes > Actinomycetales > Micrococcaceae > Arthrobacter. Next base: position 1,712 of record NZ_QAIQ01000052.1, on the reverse strand, counting down.
CACTCTTTGCAGAATTGGAGGGAAACGCATGAGCGTTCCCACGCTGAACCAACGTCCGGTGCATGCCTACAGCCGCATCATTGGACTTGGTGCCTTCCGGCCGGATGTCATCGTCACCAACGAGGACGTCTGCCAGTGGATCGATTCCTCCGATGAATGGATACGACAGCGGACCGGCATCGTCACCCGTCACCGCGCCGCCGCCGATGTCAGCGTCGTTGATATGGCCGAAGGCGCTGCCCGTGAGGCCCTGCAGAAGGCCGGAATCGACGCCTCGCAGTTGGGCGCGGTCATCGTTTCCACCGTCACCCACCCTTACGCCACGCCGTCGGCAGCTGCTGCCCTTGCTGACCGCATTGGGGCCACGCCGGCACCGGCTTTCGACATCTCGGCCGCCTGCGCCGGCTACTGCTACGGGATCGCCCAGGCCGACGCCCTGGTCCGCTCCGGAACAGCCGACTACGTGCTGGTGGTCGGGGCGGAGAAGCTCTCCGACGTCATCGACAACCGGGAACGCACCATCTCCTTCCTGCTGGGCGACGGTGCGGGCGCGGTAGTCATCGGCCCTTCAGACACCCCCGGCATTGGGCCGTCCGTCTGGGGTTCAGACGGCAGCAAATGGGACGCCATCGGCATGACCCGCTCGATGCTGGACGTGCGCGACCTGAGCCTGGCCGCCCGCCAGTCCGACGAATCCGGCGACTTTGCCCTCCTGGAGGAGGCTCAGGAGCTCTACCCCACCCTGCGCCAGGACGGGCAGACCGTCTTCCGCTGGGCAGTCTGGGAGATGGCCAAGATGGCACAACAGGCCCTGGAGGCCGCCGGGGTCAAGGCTGAAGACCTCGCGGCCTTCATCCCGCACCAGGCCAACATGCGGATCATCGACGAGATGGTCAAGAAACTCAAGCTTCCCGAATCCGTCCTGGTGGCCCGCGACATCGCAGAGGCCGGCAACACCTCGGCAGCTTCAATCCCCCTGGCCACCCACCGCTTGCTTCAGGAACACCCTGAGCTCAGCGGCGGCCTCGCACTCCAGATCGGCTTCGGCGCCGGGCTGGTCTTTGGCGCCCAGGTCATCGTCCTTCCTTAGGAACGTCCCACACAGGCCGCACCCGCGGGCTGAACCGTTTCCGGCACCATCCGCCGGCAATAACAAGAAAAGGAGCCATCAATGGCTAGCAACGAAGAGATCCTGGCCGGCTTGGCTGAAATCGTCAACGAAGAAACCGGCCTTGCCCCCGAGGCAGTGGAGCTGGACAAGTCCTTCACCGAGGACCTGGACATCGACTCCATCTCCATGATGACCATCGTGGTCAACGCCGAAGAAAAGTTCGGCGTGCGTATCCCGGACGAAGAGGTCAAAAACCTCAAGACCGTAGGCGACGCCGTCAGCTTCATCGCCGGCGCCCAGGCCTAGCCAAGGCTCCAGCCACTTACGGCTGACTGGACTGCCGGTCCGTGCCCAGGCTGGGCCGGCAGTCCCCCTCATATTTCCTGGCAGCCAACTGAACTGCCCACACGCGGGACCCCGCCGGCGATTACCGGAGATGGCCTGCCCACCGACAGAGAGCAATCCCATGACACGCAAAGTAGTCATTACCGGTCTGGGGGCCACCACGCCCATCGGCGGCGACGTTCCCACCATGTGGAGCAATGCCCTGAAGGGCGTCTCCGGTGCCCGCACGCTGGAAGACGACTGGGTAGCCAAGTAC
>NZ_QAIQ01000504.1 GCF_003061105.1 Arthrobacter sp. HMWF013 | reverse complement strand
CCACCATCCTGGTCAAGGGAGGGCACCTCGACGGCGATACTTGCCCGGACGCCCTGGTCAATGCCGGGGGACTGCTTTCGCAGGAGGTGGTGGAGTTTGCGGGGGAGCGGGTACCCACGCCGAACAGCCACGGCACCGGCTGCTCGCTGTCATCGGCAATGGCTGCCGTGCAGGCCCGGCTGGGCGACTGGGAAGCCTCGCTGCGCCAGGTGAAGCCCTGGCTGGCCGGCGCGCTCCAGGCCTCCGGCCAGCTTGACGTTGGCGGCGGCAACGGCCCGGTCCACCACTTCCACCACCGGAAGCGGGAGCTGGTTAAGGGCGAATTCGCTGAACTCCTGCGCGGGGAAGCCGCTCCTGAGCTGGAATCCATCTATGGGCTGGAGTTCATCCGTGACCTCGCGGCCGGCACGCTGGGCGAGGCGCAGTTCACCTACTACCTCGCGCAGGACGCCATCTACCTCAACGGTTACTCACGGGTGCTGGCCCGCGCCAGCGCGCTGGCGCCCACTGAAGCGGCCCAGCTGTTCTGGGCCCGCTCCGCCCAGCAGTGCCTCGAGGTCGAGTCGGAGCTGCACCGGAGCTGGCTCAGTTCCCGCGCAGTGGAGCCGGGCCTGGGGCCGGTCACCAAGTCCTACGTGGACCACCTGCTGGCGGCCTCAGCCTCAGGCAGCTACGCCGTGCTGGTGGCTGCTGTCCTTCCGTGCTTCTGGCTGTACGCCGAAGTGGGGCAGACGCTTCACGGGGAGTTCGTCGCTGCCGGCGCCCCGGCGTCGCACCCCTACGCCGAATGGCTGCGGACCTACGCAGACGAGGACTTCGCCCAGGCCACCCGGGAGGCCATCGCCATGGCAGACGACGCGGGCCGCAGGGGCTCGGAGGACGAGAGGGCAGCCATGATGGCAGCTTTCGGCCAGTCCTGCCGTTTCGAAGTGGAATTCTTCGACGCGCCGCGCCTGCACGCCTGAACGTCAACGGCGGTTCCAGCCGGTACGATAGTCGGGCACGGTTCCTGGTTGTCAGTGCAGTACCTGTTTGTGGGTCCTATCACAGTCAACCGGCCGTAACCAGCCTCATTTGCGGCCGAAGGCAAAATTAGCGTATTCTAGATCTTCGGTGCTTACGCCAACACTTGGGTTACGACCCCACGGCGTTGAGGCACAGCGAGAGCCCAGCCAATTATGGACCCAGGTTCCGCACGCAAATCTAGTAATAAACGTCGAGAGAAGTGAGTTCCCAAGTGGTGTACGCGATTGTCCGCGCAGGCGGCCGGCAAGAGAAGGTCTCCGTTGGAGACTTCGTTACCCTCAACCGCGTCGCCGGTGGAGCTGGCAGCACCATTGAGCTGCCCGTCCTGCTCCTGGTCGACGGTGAGAAGGTCACTGCCGCAGCTGCGGACCTGGCCAAGGTAACTGTCACGGCTGAGATCCTCAATGACCTTCGCGGTCCGAAGATCGTCATCCAGAAGTTCAAGAACAAGACCGGTTACAAGAAGCGCCAGGGTCACCGTCAGGAACTGACCAAGGTCAAGATCACTGGTATCAAGTAACCTTTCGTTACTGTTCAGGTTTTCAGCAGATTCCCCAGAATTTAGAGGCAGGCATTTCAAATGGCACATAAAAAAGGCGCGAGCTCCACTCGCAACGGTCGTGACTCCAACGCCCAGTACCTCGGCGTCAAGCGCTTCGGCGGCCAGGTAGTTTCCGCAGGCGAGATCATCGTCCGCCAGCGCGGCACCCACTTCCACCCGGGCGCCGGCGTAGGCCGTGGCGGCGACGACACCCTGTTCGCACTGACCCCGGGAGCTGTCGAATTCGGCACCCGCCGCGGTCGCCGCGTAGTCAACATCGTTGCTGCTGCAGCCGCAGAGTAACAAATAGTTCTGAAGTGGTGGAGCGGACCTGTTGGTCCGCTCCACTGTTCTTTTAACCGCATTACAATCGTCTTGGTGCCTGCGGGCGTCCAGGAAACAGCACTGAGGAGATCCACGTGGCGAGCTTTGTAGACCGGGTAGTACTGCACGTATCCGGCGGTACCGGCGGCCACGGCTGTGTCTCGGTCCACCGCGAGAAGTTCAAGCCTCTCGGCGGACCCGACGGCGGCAACGGCGGCGACGGCGGCGACGTCATACTCCGTGTGGATCACCAGACCACCACGCTTTTGGATTACCACCACGCCCCCCATCGCCACGCCACCAACGGCGGCCCCGGCATGGGCGACTGGCGCGGCGGCAAGAGCGGCGAGACCCTCATCCTCCCGGTCCCTGACGGCACCGTAGTCAAGTCCAAGGACGGAACCGTCCTCGCTGACCTCGTGGGTGAAGGCGCCGAGTACATCGCGGCTGCCGGCGGCCAGGGCGGCCTCGGCAACGCATCGCTGTCCTCCCAGAAGCGCCGGGCCCCGGGCTTCGCGCTCCTGGGCATCGAGGGCGAGTCCAGCGACGTTGTGCTGGAACTGAAGTCCATTGCGGACATCGCCCTGGTGGGCTTCCCCTCTGCCGGCAAGTCCAGCCTGATCGCGGCCATGTCCGCCGCGCGGCCCAAGATCGCCGACTACCCGTTCACCACGCTTATCCCCAACCTCGGCGTTGTCCAGGCCGGCGATATCCGCTTCACCATCGCCGACGTCCCGGGCCTGATCGAAGGCGCCAGCGAAGGCAAGGGCCTGGGCCACCACTTCCTGCGCCACGTGGAGCGCTGCGCCGCACTGGTGCACGTGCTGGACTGCGGCACGCTTGAAGCCGACCGTGACCCTCTCTCCGACCTGGCCATTATCGAGGCCGAACTGGAAAAGTACGCCGTGGACATGAGCTACGCCGGCACTGACGGCGAAGTTGTCCCCCTGAACCACCGCCCGCGCCTGGTGGCACTGAACAAGGTGGACCTCCCGGACGGCAAGGACATGGCCGAGTTCGTCCGCCCGGAATTGGAATCCCGTGGTTACCGGGTCTTCGAAATCTCAGCCACCAGCCACGAGGGCCTGCGCCAGCTCGGCTTCGCCATGGCCGAAATCGTCCAGTCTGCCCGCGACACCCTGGCCGCTGCACCGCCGAAGGTCCAGCCGCCCGTGCTGCGCCCGCGGGCTGTGAACGAGGCCGGCTTCAAGATCCGCCGCGAGGAAAAGAACCTTGAGCCGCTGTTCCGCGTCCTCGGCGACAAGCCCGTGCGCTGGGTTAAGCAGACAGACTTCACCAACGAGGAAGCCATCGGCTACCTCGCAGACCGCCTTGCGAAGCTCGGCGTCGAAAACGAACTCTTCAAGCAGGGTGCCAAGCCTGGCGACACCGTGGTGATCGGCGAGGACGACGGCGTGGTCTTCGACTGGGAGCCCACCATGATGGCGGGCGCCGAACTGCTCGCCGCCCCGCGTGGCACCGACGTCCGGTTCGCGGACATCGGCGACCGCCCCACCCGCGGCCAGAAGCGGGACGAGCAGCAGGAGCGCAAGGAAGCCAAGGCAGCCGCCCGCGCCGAACTCGAAGCCGAACGAAAAGCAGGTATCTGGACCGAGTCGGTCAGCAGCCGCCGGGTTGCCAAGCCGCTCAAGGAGAGTGGACTGGGCGCAGACGATGACCAGTAGCACTGCTGCCGCGGTGCCGCAGCAGCGGGCCGCGGACCGCGGCGTGCTCTCCGGTGCCCGCAGGATAGTGGTCAAAGTGGGTTCGTCCTCTCTGACCAGCATCAAGGGCGGCATCTCCGAGGAGTCACTGACCGCGCTGGCGGACGCGCTGGCGGCCAAGCGGAACTCCGGCACGGAGATCATCCTGGTGTCCTCAGGCGCCATTGCGGCGGGCCTGGCACCCTTGGGCCTGGCCAAAAGGCCGCGTGACCTTGCCACCCAGCAGGCCGCGGCCAGTGTGGGCCAGGGCCTGCTGATGGCCCGCTACACCCAGG
>NZ_QAIQ01000503.1 GCF_003061105.1 Arthrobacter sp. HMWF013 | reverse complement strand
CCGCCTGTGTCATCCCGGCCGGCGAGGTAAGAGTGACCGAGCCGGAATTGACACTCATGCAGCCGACCAGCATCGCGTTCGCGGTTGTGCTAGTAACTGCGGGGACTGTCCCTGAGGATGCTGCCCCGCCGGACGCGGACGTGGCAGTGCCGTCAGGCCCGGAGGCACCGGAATACCTCGCGATAGCCCCTCCGCTCGCCGTGGACGTTGTGGTCCAGGAATAACTCGCCGCCTCGGACGCAGTGGCCACCTTGTAGAAGCCATAGACTTTCGGGTTTGCGATGGTGGTCACCGCGGCCAGCCGTGTCCAGCCTGTCGGTGCCCCTGTCAGGGGTATGGTGCCGCCGTTCAGGGCGATGCAGCTGACGAGGACATCCCCCTGGGCGACGTTGGCCGGTTTGGGGATGGCGAGGGTAGTGCTCGCTGAGGTGTTGGTGGCTTGGCTCACCGACTCGCGGACGATGCCGCCGCCCGGGGTGCTGGGGCTGACAGTCCAGGTCTGTGCGGCTGCTGTGGCATCGGCGTTGCCGGCTGCGTCAGTGGCCCAGACACTGAAGGCGTGGGACCCGGCCGCCAACCCGGTGTAGGCCTGGGGCGAGGTGCAGGCGACGCGCGGCGCACCATCCAGGCTGCACTGGAACGTGGAGTTGGCTTCACTGGAGGTGAAGGCAAAGGACGCGCTGGTGGACGTCGATGTGGCCGGCGGTCCCGACGTGATGGTGGTCTCCGGTGGCGTGGTGTCCCCCGGTGGAGGCGTGGTGCCCACGGTCCACGTATAGCTGGCCGGAGACGGGTCAACGCCGTTCTGGTCAGAAGCACGGACCCGGAAAGTATGCGCCCCGGCGGCCAGCCCCGAGTACGACATCGGGCTCACGCAGGTGGCGAACGGTGCCGAGTCGAGCGAGCAGCTGAAGGTCGCGCTGGCCGATGTTGAAGTGAAGCTGAACTGTGCCGTTGTGGACGTCGTCGGGTTGGTCGGGTTGCCCGTGATCGTCGTGTCCGGTGGTTGGGGAGCTGGGGTCCCTGCCCCGATTTTGCGCGGGTCGTAGGCCGCATCCACGAGTAAAGCCGGCGAATAGGCGCCAGCGATGGATTGCCATGGCACCACCTTGAAGTTCTGGCGCACCTCGTTGGACGTGTCCTGCGTAACGAAGAAGCCCTGGGGGAATGGACCACCCACGCCGAAATTGGTGACGTCTATCCCGTCCATACCGGTGACAGCATCGATCCCGTTCCCGGCCGGGATGGCGAAGGCGCCCAGCGGCCGGTTGTCATCGCGGCTATAGATGTGGAACCGATTGGAGCCCTGGCTCGCGGCCAGCAGGTATCCGGCACCCCCGCTCCCGTAGTAGATGCTGATGCCCTTGATGTCCTGAACGATGTCGCCGCCGTTCTCGATGGTGCTCACAACTTTCGTTCCGGTTGTCGGGTCCCCGGGCTCGGCTCCGTAGCGCCAGATTCCGCCGATGTCCTCCTGCGCTACGTAGATCCGCTTCATCTCATCATCGGCTACCAGGCCCTCGGTGTGGGCCGGACCGCTCACCGTCCAGCTGCGCACGAGCTTGCCGGTCACTGATCCGGTGGAGCCGTCAAGTTCCCACTGCTCCATTTTGCCGACATCGGTGACGAAGACGAAGTACTTGCCGGTGTCCGGGGAGTGGTAAAAGGAGAACCCGCGGGGCGTCCCGATGCTGGCGGTGGGTAAGAAGCTGCCAGCCTTCGTCAGCGAGCCGTCCGAATCGTTGACCTTGTAGAAGTCAAGGCTCCGTTCCCGGTTCGAGGCACCGACCAGGCCTACGCGGCTGCTGCCGAGGGGGAAGTTGTAGCGGACGTCAACATTGTTCATCCGCCCATCGGGGTAGTAGAACAGCTGCCGTCCGGACAGGTCATAGACGACCAGGCCGCGCCCATCCCTGCTCTTGTCCGTGCCGATGATGGTGCTCTTCGATGGGTCGGTGGGGTGGATCCAGATGGCCGGATCGTCTGCGGCATCCGGTGTTCCAGGTATCGGGGCCGTCTCGACCGTTGCGCTCACCTGCGCCACGGCCGCATTGGCCACCGGAGCGGCGAGTCCTATGTGTAGTCCAGCGAGCAGTCCAGCCACTGTAAGCATGGCTGCAAACTTCGATTTGTGTGGCATATCTGGCCTCCCAAAAGCTTGATGCCGCACATTCGGCGGCGACGACGGGGTGGTGGGAACCGTGCGGCTTTGCACCATCACGGTGAAGCTAAGAGACCAGTACTTTGAATTACGGGCTACGCCCTGACCGCGGACTTGCCGCATGCTTCTCGTGCTGAACAGGGAGTCAGCCTATGGGCAGCGTGCGATGGGGGCAACGGGGATACCTACGTTAAATCCCGCAGGATATTAGGTAGCGACCGCAGGATTTTAGGTACTGACCGCAGCCCACCACTGCCGACCCGCACCCCGCCTCCACCGATGCCCACGTTCCCCTTCGACGCGCACATTCCCCGGCGCGGCCCAGTTACGGGGTGCGCCAAGGAACCTGCGCGTCGTCAACGAACTGGCGCGTCGAGCGTACTTGTCCACATAGCGGCACCTCCCCCTCCCGCAGGGACGATGCTGCTGGCAACGTCGGTATATGACCGATCTTCCCCCGCTGCTTTTGTCCCGCGAGCGGCTCCTGCACGGCCTGACCCCGAACGATCTAGCCAAGCGGGTGAAGGCCGGCACCCTGGTCCGCGTCCGGCATGGCGTGTACACGGAAGGACAGGCGTGGAGGGAACTCAAGCCGTGGGAGCAATACCGCCTCCGCGTCCAGGCAGCGGCCGAGACGTTCGAGAAACCCACGGTCTTCGCCCGGCACTCCGCCGCAAGCGTGTGGCGAATCCCCACAATCGGCCTGCATCATCCCGTCGAAGCCCTCACGTTGAACAACGACGGCGGCCGGTCACGTGCCGGAGTCAGCCGCCACTTCGCTGCGCGGGCGGGACTGAACGTGGTCCGGCGCGAGGGGCTCTTGGTCACGGACCGAATCCGCACCGTCCTGGACCTGGCGGCATTCACGCCCTTCACGTGCGCTGTGGCACCTCTGGACCATGTGCTTCGGCGTGACCGGGCCAGGCGCCTGGCTGCCGTGACCAAGGCTGAATTGGAGGCTGGCATCGGATCGTCATATTCCGCTGCTACCGGGCGGAGGATCCGGGCGGCCATCGAGTTTGCCGATCCTGCCTCGGGCTCGGCCGGTGAGTCGTTAAGCCGCGCCCTGATCCATGTGGCCGGCTTTGAAGCTCCGGTCCTCCAGCAGGCAATTTTCGACTCCGCCGGCCTGGTGGGCTACACCGACTTCTACTGGAAGCAGGCCAAAGTTGTGGGCGAGTTCGACGGTGAGGAGAAATACGCCAAGGCCGAATACCTCAATGGCCTGACCCCGTCGCAGGCCGTCGTGGCGGAAAAGAATCGAGAGAACCGGATCCGTGCCACGGGCCTCAACGTGGTGCGGTGGGACTGGGCCGATCTCAAGGAACCGGGGGCGCTGGAACGCAAGCTTGCAGCGGCGGGCGTGCCGCGCCGTCGTGCGCGTTCTGCCGTTGTCGACTCGCGCACCCGGCCGTGACCCACAGCTTCGACGCGCACTTTCCCTGGCGCCCCCGTTATCCAGGGATCGCCACGGAATATGCGCATCGTCAGCGAATCTGCGCAGCGGCCACCACCACGGCGACAGCGCTAAGTT
>NZ_QAIQ01000502.1 GCF_003061105.1 Arthrobacter sp. HMWF013 | reverse complement strand
CCGGAGGTGTCACACCTGGCGGAGTCACACCTGGCGGGGTCACGCCCGGGCGTAACACCCCCGGGGGTGTTACGCCCGGGGGTGTTACGCCTGGCGGGACAACGGCACCTTCACAGCCGTTGTTGTAGATGGCCTTACCGGAATCCGTCCAGTTCTGTCCCCCAGGCAGGACCTTTCCGGAATTGGGCGGGATGATGTCCTCGGTGAGCTGGTGGTTGCCATTGGCGTGCCCGTTGAGCCCGTGCAGGTCAATGGTCACCACCACATAGGGATTCTTTTCGGACCCGGTGGCGTGACAGATGGTGATCTTGTGCCCGTCATTGCCATTGCCGTTGCCGTTGCCATTGCCCGGCCCGCCAGGGGCGGAGCAGCCGGCATTCCAGATTCCCGCTTTGTCGAGGTTCTGCCCTCCCGGCAGCACCTTCCCGTCGTTGGCCGGGATGATGTCTTCCTCGTGCTGGTGGCCCACGTGGGCGTCGAGCGCGTGGACATCCATTGTCACGGACACGTAGGGGTTCGTTGCCGAGCCGGTGGCGTGGCAGATGGTGATCTTGTGATCGTTGTTTGCGTTGTCATTTGCTGCAGCCGGCGCGGTCACGCTTAATCCTGCGAGACCGGCGACACCTAATGCGGCGAGGATCCGTTTCATTTCCGTCTCCATCCATTGTCTGGTCCAAACTGATCAGACGTGTGGAAAAACGGCGCCCCGACGCAAGGGCGGAAATGGCAAACAGACAGCATCGGAGCGACGGTTCTCCCAGATGCGAATCATCAGTTTGCTAACCCCATAAGGCTATGCAGCGGCCACACCTGTGTCCCGAGTACCCGCTACCCGCTTTCCGGAACAATCCGTACTGGCGTCCGCAGAACCGTACTCAGTCCGCGTACCGGACAAGTAGCCGGAGCGGATACGAACAAGTAGTAGGCGGTGAATACCTAGGCTTCGGCGGGTTCCTCATATTTCGGGAACACGGGGGCGGGTGCAGGCAGGGCGGTACCCGGAACTATCGGCGCTGTGAGCGCTGAGAACTGGCGCGCCCCACCCTCGGGCTGGCCGAGGGTTCCCAGCAGGGCGCCAGTGGCGTTCGGCATGACCGGCTGCGCAAGTATGGACACTATCCGCAGCACTTCGAGCGTCACGTAGAGCACAGTATTCATGCGTTCGACGTCGGTCTTCCGCAGCACCCAAGGTGCCTGCTCAGCGAAGTAGGCGTTGGTGTCCCCCAGCACGCCCCAGATCGCTTCAAGGGCGCGGCTGAATTCCTGCTTTTCGAAGGCCACCCTGGCCGTCTCGAGCAACCCGCGGGCCTGTTCAAGGATTGCGGTGTCCTCAGCCGTGAAATCGCCCGGTACAGGGACCAGGCCTCCGCAGTTCTTGGCCACCATGGACAGCGAACGCTGGGCCAGGTTCCCGAAGTTGTTGGCAAGGTCCGAGTTCATGCGGCCCACGATGGCCTCATGGTTGTAACTGCCGTCGGCGCCGAACGGGACCTCGCGAAGGAAGAAGAACCGTACCTGATCAAGGCCGTACTGGGCCACGAAGTCGGCAGGTGCCACCACATTGCCCAGGGACTTGGACATCTTCACGCCATTGTTGTGGAGGAAGCCGTGGATCATGACCCGCTTGGGCAGTTCGATCCCGGCACTCATCAAAAACGCCGGCCAGTAAATGGCGTGGAAGCGCGAGATGTCTTTGCCGATGACGTGGACGTCGGCTGGCCAGTACTTTTTGAACTGCTCCGATTCAACGTCCGGGTATCCGACTCCCGTCAGGTAGTTGGTCAGTGCGTCCACCCACACGTACATGACGTGTTTGTCGTTACCCGGAACCGGAACGCCCCAGTCGAAAGTGGTGCGGCTGATGGACAGGTCCTCAAGGCCACGCTTGACGAAACTGATGACCTCGTTGAACCGGGACTGCGGGGCGCCGAATTCAGGGTGCGCCTCATAGAGCGCCAGGAGCCGGTCCTGGTAGGAGGACAGCCGGAAGAAGTAGCTTTCCTCGGCGGTCCAGGTGACCTCGGTATCCGTTTCCTTGGAGTAGCGCACGCCGTCGTCCTTGACCACGGTGTCGTCCTCGACGTAGAAGGCCTCGTCCCGGACGGAATACCAGCCCTCGTACTTGGACAGGTAGATATCGCCGTTGGCTTCCATCTTCTTCCAGATGGCCTGCGACGCGGCGTAGTGGTCAGCGTCCGTGGTGCGGATGAACCTGCTGTAGGTAATACCAAGCGCTGCATGTGCCGCTTTGTAGACCTCGGCGTTGCGGTCCACCAGTTCCTTGGGCGTCATGCCCTCTTTTTCCGCCGCCTGGGCGATCTTCATGCCGTGCTCGTCCGTACCCGTCAGGAACATCACGTCGTAGCCATCGAGGCGCTTGAAGCGCGCCATCGCGTCGGTGGCTATGTACTCGTAGGCGTGCCCGATGTGCGGCACCCCGTTGGGGTAGGTGATGGCCGTGGTGATGTAGAACGGGATTTTCTCTGGAGCGCTCACGTGCGGACGGTACCTTTGGTGCGGAGGGACAGGCTAGATCAGTTCAGTCAGCGTATCGCTCAGGCGGACCAGTTCGTGGTCATGTGAAGCGACCAGCACTGCGATTCCGTCTGAGGTGGTGTCCTTGAGGATGCTGATGATGCGGTTGGCGGAAGCCCGGTCGAGGCTGGCGGTGGGCTCATCCACCACCAGGACACGCGTGCCCAGGATCAGTGCCCGGGCGATCGCCACACGCTGGCGCTCACCGCCGGAGAGCTGGGCCGGACGGTGCCGCATGCGCCGGCCCAGTCCCACCAGGTCCAGGAGGTCCTTGGCCATGTCACGGCGCTGGTCGACTTCACCGTCTGGGACGGCGGGCAGCAGGACGTTCTCAAGGGCGCTCATGCCGTCGATCAGGGCACCGCCCTGGTCCACGTACCCGATGAGGGCCCGACGGCGGTCGGCGATTTCGTCGTCGCCCATGCTTTCGAGCGAGTCACCCTCCCAGAAGACGCGGCCCGACGTCGGCAGCGTCAGTCCCGCTCCGACGGTCAGGATGCTGGTCTTGCCGGAGCCGCTTCGGCCGGCCACACAGTGCATCTCGCCGGCGTGCAGGGTCAGGTCAAAGCCTTCGACGACGCTGACCGCTTCGGCTCCGCCCTTGCCGCCGCCGTAGCGGATGGTGATGTCGCTCAGCTCCAGCGGCGTGCCGTGGTCCGCGGATTTGACGATGGTGTTGGCGCGGGTCTGCAGCGGCGCCTCAACCGAGCCGGACCTCCGGCTCCGGTGAACATTCGTCTCGTTTGTCATTGGACCACTTTCGTTGCAATCGGTATCCAGCAAAGTACAGCCACCAGGCCGGCGACTCCGGCCCACAGCGCGGCATACGGGGCAAGGAGCAGCCCGATGCCGAGAGCCCCCAGGACGCCCAGCGGCAGGGCCACCGTGCCCACCAGCGCGTTTTCGAACAGACGGACCTGACGGAGCATATCCGGGTTCCAGCCCATGGCTTCGAGGATGCCCAGGTACTGGCGTTTGGCGTTCAGCTCAAACCGGCCGGTGACCAGCGTCAGGATCAGCCCCACAAGGACCCCTGCCAGTGCCAGCAGCATGCTGGGCAGGGCGATGCTCGCCGCGGCCAGGCCGCTGAGCGCACTGGCGCCTGCTGCCCGCGGAATATCGATGAGCAGCGCCACGAGTCCGCCCACAGCGGCACCGAACACGCCCACGGCAACGGCCAGGGACAGGCTGTTGAACTTGTTGGTGCTCAGCTGCCGGTTGGCGAAGGTCAACGGCGAGTCGACCGGGATCAGCCTTTCGTCATGCTGTGGTTCCTGGTCCACCACGTCCCTGTGGCGCAGTTGCTGGGCGGCGAAGAAGGCGGCTGCAGCATAGAGGACCAGGACAGAGGCGGAAACCACTGCTGTTACCAGGCTCCAGCTCACGAGGCTCAGGACAATGCCGGCGACTGCCAGGAGGGCCGCGCCAACACCGAATTCTTCAAGTACCCAGTTCCGGATTTTCCGTTGGGTCCAGCCCATCGCGCGCAGGGTGCCTGCTTCGCGTTTACGCTTCCGGATGTAGCTGACGGTGGATGCTCCGGTGAGG
>NZ_QAIQ01000501.1 GCF_003061105.1 Arthrobacter sp. HMWF013 | reverse complement strand
GCCCAGGCCCGTGAAGGCTTCACCGGCAGCGCCCCCGTCATCGCAAACCCGCCTGCGGCGACGTTCAAGAAGTAGATTCCCGTCCGGGCTGGCACGGCTGCGGCTCGCGCGGCCGTGCCAGCCCGGCTGCCGCGCGGGCTGCCCGCGCGGGGCTGCCACGCGCCCATCCCGGGACAGGTGTGCCGTAGCTCCGCAGTCGGTAGCATGAGGCCATTGCGGACACTCGTACAGCGGTGTTTCCGGAGCTCCCCGAGTTCCGGGAACAGGGGAAGAGGTAGGTCGTGCCAGGATCCAAACTTGCCATTGTGGGAGCTGGAAGCGTGGGCACTTCGCTTGCCTACGCCGCCCTGATCCGGGGTTCGGCCAGCAACGTTGCCCTCTTCGACGTCAACGCCCTCAAGGCGGAGGCGGAAGTCCTGGACCTGGCCCACGGCACGCAGTTCGCCGCGGCGGCGGCCGCTGTCACCGGTGGTGGCGACATCGCCGTGACGGAAGGTGCCGACGTCGTGGTTATCACTGCCGGAGCCAAGCAGGCGCCGGGCCAAACACGGCTGGACCTGGCGGGGACGAACGTCCGCATCCTCGAACAGCTTATGCCGCAGCTGATGCAGCACGCCCCCGACGCCGTCTATGTTCTGGTCACCAACCCGTGCGATGTACTCACGGTGGCCGCGCAGAAGATCTCCGGGCTGCCGGCCGAACGCGTCTTCTCCTCCGGCACGGTGCTGGATACGTCTCGGCTGCGGTGGCTTTTGGCCCGGCGCGCCGGCGTCTCCGTGGCCAGCGTCCACGCCAGCATGGTGGGTGAGCACGGCGATACCGAGTTCCCCGTATGGTCCGGCGCGACCATCGGTCCCGTCCCCATCCGCGACTGGGAAGAGGACGGCAAAAAGATCTTCACCGCCGCATACCTTGCAGAAACCGCCCAGGAAGTGACCCAGGCGGCCTACAAGGTCATCGCCGGCAAAGGTGCCACGAACTACGCCATCGGCCTTTCCGGGGCACGGATCGTGGAGGCCCTGCTCCGGGACGAGAACGCCGTCCTTCCGGTTTCCACTGTGCTCAGCGGCCCCTACGGGATCAACGGCGTGGCACTGTCCCTGCCGAGCGTGGTGGGCCGCGGCGGCGTGCACCGCATTCTCCACACCCCCATGGACGACGGCGAACTGGCGGCGCTGCAGCATTCCGCCGACACGTTGCGGAACACCATGGGCACGCTGGGAATCTGAGCCTCCAGCGGGCAACGCACAGAGCTCCATTGCCTTTCCGTCCCGGGACCTTGTCCTCTTGAAAGCCCGCATCCCCGGGTCTAGCGTCAGCCACATCATGCTGATTCAACGGCGAACCGCAGCTTAAGGAGCTTAGGGAAATGACGGATAGGGAAGCCAAAGTAATAGTCGGCGTCGACGGTTCCGATGCCTCAGTGCAGGCACTGCGTTTTGCTGCCCAGCTGGCGCCCGCGCTGGGCGCCCACCTTCATGCCGTAGCCTGCTGGGACTTTCCGCAGATGTACGCCGGCTACGTTCCGCCCGATTTCGAGGCCTTCCAGGCGGCCGCCGCCAAGACGCTGGCGGAGAGCCTCGACAAGGCGTTCGGGCCGGACGCACCCCAGGACATGAGCAAGGAGCTGATCCGCGGCCCGGCCCCGGCGAAACTGGTTGAGGCAGCGGCCGGCGCCGCAATGCTGGTGGTGGGCCGCCGCGGGCATGGCGGTATCCGTGGCATGCACCTGGGCTCGGTCAGTACTGCCTGCGTTTCCCATGCCGAATGCCCGGTCCTGGTGATCCATTCGGACGGCAGCAGCAGCCAGGGCACCCACCGCCTCTGGCGAGGCCACAAATCCAAGGGTGAGAACACGCCCACTTAGTAGGTCGAGCGCCGGCACTGCAGAATCTGAACGTCCGACGGCGGCACCCGGGGTTCGGTTTCGACGGAACCCCGGGTGCCGTCGTCGTACCTTAAGTGCATTGACCGCCGCACGCCGTCGGCGTAATTTTGCGAATAGCCGGACCCACTGAAGTGCCCGGTTCCGGGCCGCCCATCGGCGGCCCCTTGAGTCATGAAGCACGCCGCGGCAACGCGGGCGGCCATGCCGCACCGCCGCTGCTGCGGTGCACCGGTTTCGAAATATCACATCGGGCAAGGCCAGCTGGCGGGGTGCGCGCCTGAGCATCGTGGAGCTTTGGAGTTCACCATGAACGGCAATTCCCTTCTGTCTTTGCAGGAGAAAGTACGGGGTCCCCTCACCACGGCAGACAGCCCTGATTACGACACCGCCCGCGCCGTCTACAACGGCATGATCGACAAACGTCCAGCTGCCATCCTTCAGGTTTCCCAGGTGGCTGACGTCATCGCCGGAGTCAATTTCGCCCGGGACGAGGGCCTGGACCTTGCCTTGCGCGGCGGCGGCCACAGCGCCCCCGGCTTCGGGACCTGCGACGGCGGACTGGTGCTTGACTTCACCAACCGGCGTGGCGTGCGCGTGGACCCGTCCACGGCGACCGCCTGGTCGGAAACCGGTGCAACATGGGCGGATTTCAACCACGCAACCAACGCGTTCGGACTGGCCACCACCGGCGGCATCATCGGTTCAACCGGCGTGGCAGGCCTGACTTTGGGCGGCGGAATCGGCTACCTCTCCCGTAAGTATGGCCTCTCGTGCGACAACCTGAAGTCAGCAGACGTGGTCACCGCTGACGGGAAATTCCGCCATGCCAGCGCTACAGAAAACGACGACCTCTTCTGGGCCCTCCGCGGCGGAACCGGGAACTTCGGTGTGGTGACTTCCCTGGAGTTCACCCTTCATCCCGTGGATGTCGTCTACGGCGGCGTCGCGATTTACCGGCTCGAACACCTTGAGGCTGTGGGCCAGCTGTACCGTGACACCATCGCCACTGCAGCGGAGGAACTGGGTGTCTTTGTCGGTGTGCACCAAGGACCCCCTGTCCCGTTCCTCCCGGAGGAACACCATGGGCGCCCGGTGGTGGTCCTGGTTGGCGCTTGGATGGGACAACACGATGAAGGACAGCGGCGGTGGCAGCCCTTCCTGGACGTGGCGCCCGTGGCCGGCTCGTTTGTGGGACCAATCCCCTACCCTGCCCTGAACACCCTCTTCGACCCGCTGTTGCCCAAAGGACTCCAGGCCTACTGGAAGGCGGAGTTCCTGCCCGCCCTGACTGACGAGGTCATCAAACTGGCAAAGCACCACGGCGAAACCATCCCCAGCGAGGAGACCGCGAACCACTTCTACCCCGTTAACGGCGCAGTCCATCGAGTCGCGAAAGACGCCACCGCTTTCCCATACAGGGATGTCGAGTTTGCTGCCGTGATTGCAGGAATGTGGGAGAACCCCGCGGACAACGAAGCGAACATCCGCTGGGTGCGCGATTACGCGGCCGCACTGAGTGGGCACAGCGCCGGCGGCGCCTACATCAACTTCATGGACGCCGACGATCAGTCCCGGATCCGAGACAACTACTCAGGCAATTACGCCAGGCTGGCCGGCATCAAGGCGAAATACGATCCGGACAATCTCTTCCACATCAACCAGAACATCAAACCGGCCACCTGAGCATTCCTCCCGGTCCTCCTGTAACGCAACGCTCCCGCAACCCCCCGTCGCGGGCTGATCGCCTATGCTCAGCAGAGCACTCAGTTCAACGACGAACCACCGGGAGACACGGTATGACCAGCTGGCGGATCAGGGACTTCCACTCTGCGGACCTGGACGGGATCCTGCACCTGTGGGAGACCCTCAAAGCAAACAACGTGGAACCCGTCTATGCCCTCTCCGAGGTCCTCGCCTCCTGCGAAAAGGACCACGCTGTAGTGGCGGTGCTGGGTGACATGGTGGTGGGCGCCGCCGTCGGACGCGCAGCCCACGACCAGGGCTGGATCGTTTTCCTGGCCACCCTGCCGGAATATCGCGGCCGCGGGATCGGCACCTCGCTGCTCGCCGCCGTCGAAAACCGGATGGCGCCGCACGGGCTGAACAAACTGTCCGCCCTGATGCCCGAGTCCGAGACCCGTGTGGAAGCCTTCCTCAGCCGCGGTTTCGCGCTCAAGAAGAACCTGCGCTATTTCGAGCGGACCATCCCGGTGCAGCGCCAGGAGCTGGGGGCGCTGGGGCAGCTGGGCGGGCGGATCCTGGCACGCGATCTCTGGGAAAATGTGGCCGGCATGCGCAACGAAAAGGAACTCCTCGAACGACGGCTGGTCCTGCCCTTGGCCGAGGCCGATCTCGCGGACGAATACGGCGTGGTGCCGCCGCGGGCCGTCGTTCTGTTTGGACCTCCGGGCACAGGCAAAACCACGTTCGCGAAGGCCATCGCGTCCCGGCTGGAGTGGCCGTTCGTGGAGGTCTTCCCATCCCGTTTGGCCTCCGACCCGAAGGGCCTTGCCGGAGCCCTGCGCGAGACGTTCCTGGAGATCGCCGAACTGGAGCACGCTGTGGTGTTCATCGACGAGGTGGAGGAGATCGCCTCCCAGCGGTCAGGTGAACCGCCGTCGCCGCTGCAGGGCGTCACGAACGAACTCTTGAAGATCATCCCGGCCTTCCGCGAGCAGCCCGGCCGCCTGCTGGTCTGCGCCACAAACTTCATCCGCGCCCTGGACACGGCGTTCCTGCGCCACGGCCGGTTCGACTACGTCATCCCCATCGGCCTCCCCGACCGCCAGGCCCGCGAAGCCATGTGGCAGCGCTTCATCCCCGCCACCGTGGTGGACGACGTGGACGTGGAGCTCCTGGTGGAGCGAACCGACGGCTTCTCGCCTGCGGACATCGAGTACGCTGCCCGGAGCGCCTCCCAGCGTGCCTTGGAAAAAGCAGTGTACGACGACGGCGGTGCGGCTTCCGGCGGAAGCCTTTCAGTCCGCGAGGCGGTCCGGAAGGGGCCCTGCACGCAGGACTACCTGGACGCGATCGGCGAAACGCGGACCACCGTGAGCCAGGAAGTCCACGAGCAGTTCCTCGAGGACATCGACGCCCTCGGCCGGGTGTAGCGCCGGGGTTCCTGGTCCTGCACAGCCGAGGGGTTACACAAGGCGGTCAGTTATCCACAACCGTCAGTTAGCCAGAACCGTTATCTATCCACATC
Organism: Arthrobacter sp. HMWF013; assembly: GCF_003061105.1. Taxonomy (GTDB): domain Bacteria; phylum Actinomycetota; class Actinomycetes; order Actinomycetales; family Micrococcaceae; genus Arthrobacter. The sequence goes on along the minus strand of NZ_QAIQ01000501.1, from coordinate 5,260 downwards.
AGCTAGTTATCCACATAGGCGATCATCCGCCGGGTGTTTCCCGGAGCCCCGCGGGATGCTTTGTATATGGGAAACAAAGCAGCGGTTGAGGCGGCGGAGGCTGTTTGTGCCTCCGCCGCCTTGCTGCTCGCGGTAGTTAAGCGCGGGACTGATTCGGCCGCGGCCGACGGGCCTGTTGGGTTCACGGGGCCTGCCGACTCTGCCGGATTCGCCGGGAACGCGGACCCTGCCGGGTTGGCGGACTCTGCCCCGCTGGCGGGGTGTGCTGATGATGATCCGTTGCGCCGGGAAGCTGATGGTTGGTTGGACACGCTGGCCCTGACCGGCACGCTCAATGCGCAGGTCGCCGCGGTGATGGTTCATGCGGCAGCCGGTTACGCCGGCACGGCCCAGGCGTTGGTGTCCCCTGATCTCTCTGATCGGGCACAGGAGATGGCGTTGATCGCGGAGGTCGCGTGTGCCCTCACGGTCAGCGAACGGACCGCCTCAACGCTGCTGACCGAATCCCACGCCTTGACCACATCGTTGCCGCTGACTCTCTCCGCGCTGACGGCCGGTTCGCTCTCATGGCAGCATGCCCGGGTCATGGTGGACGAGACCACCAACCTGGAGCCCGCCGCAGCCGCCGCGTTGGAGGCGCACTTCCTGGACCCCGACGCACCCACCCCGGCCCGTGGCCCGGCCGGGGAACTCGTCCCGTCCCGGTTCCGGCATAAGGCCCGGATCTGGCGCGAACGCCACCACCCCGTCAGCATCGAAAAACGCCACACCAGGGCCGTCGCGGACCGGAGACTGGAATACCGCCCGGACCGGGACGGCATGGCCTGGCTCTCCGCGTACCTGCCCGCGGACCAGGCCGCGGGGATCTGGAACCGCACCACGGCCGCGGCCCGGGCACTGCAGGGCCCGGACGAGCACCGCACCATGACCCAGATGCGTGCCGACATCGCCGCCACCCTGCTCCTGGGCGGAACCGATGTCACGGACGGCGACGCTGACAATCTCAGCGATGGTGTGTCGCCGTCGCCGCGGGCGCAGGTCCTGATCACCATGCCCGTCATGTCCCTCCTCGGCGCCACCGATGAACCCGCGATGCTTGATGGGTACGGGCCGATCCCGGCCACCATGGCCCGAAGGCTCATCGCCGCCGGCGCCACGTCGTTCCACCGGGTACTCATCGACCCCAGGGACGGCGCACCGTTGGAGATCGGCCGAACCAGCTACCCGGTCACCAAAGCGCAACGCCAATGGCTGAGGATGCGTGACGGGAAGTGCCCGTTCCCCGGCTGCAGCAATCATTCCCTGGACAACGAAGCAGACCACCTCCTTGCCTGGGCCCACGGAGGCACCACCGGCATCGCCAATCTGGCCCAGCCCTGCCCCAAACACCACAGGCTGAGGCACACCACCGCCTGGAAACCCGGCCCCGCCACCACAAACGAACCACCGGGCTGGATCTCACCTACCGGCAGACGCTACGCCAGCGAACACCCCGACTGGGAACCACCAGAGTTACCGGAAGGCTTATATACCAGCTCCGAGATACCAGAGCGTCCCCTACCCAGTCGGGCGGAAATGGAAGTGGCTGCAGATGCGGGGACCAAAGTACAGCAGAAAACCACAGTTTCAGAGGTAGCCGAAGTCCAGGGGAAACCAGTGACTGTGGAGTGCGAAACAGGGCAACGGTAGTCTTTGGGCCATGTCTGCAAATCCACTCCGGCACGCCATGGCGCCCATGGGCGGTCGTGATCCTCACGAACGGCACCGCGCCGCAACCCCGCTTGAGCTCTTCTTCGACCTCACATTTGTCATTGCGTTCGGCGTGGCAGGAAGCCAGTTCGCCCACGAGATTGCCGAAGTCCACTTGGGTGCGGGCCTGCTCGGGTTCTCCTTCGCCATGTTCGCCGTGATCTGGGCGTGGATCAACTTCACCTGGTTCGCCAGCGCCTACGACACCGACGACTGGATCTTCCGTGTGGTGACCATGATCCAAATTGTCGGTGTACTTATTCTCACCATGGGAATCGAACCCATGTTCCACTCGCTGGTGGAAGGGGAACACGTCGACAACCAGGTGATCGTGGGCGGCTATGTGGTCATGCGGGTCGCGCTTATTTTCCAATGGCTGCGCGCGGCCAGGCAGGATCCGGCCCGCCGGCAGACGTGCCTGCGCTACGCCAGGTACCTTGCCCTCGTCCAACTCGGATGGATCGCGGTGCTGGTCATCCAGGCCGACGTGCTCACAACCTTCCTCATGACGGCACCCCTGATCCTGCTCGAGATGGCCACTCCGTACGTGGCAGAGCGCAGAGCCACCACACCGTGGCACGCGCACCATATCGCGGAGCGCTACGGGCTGCTGGCCATCATTGCCTTAGGAGAATGCCTCGTGGGCGCCATCGAAACCCTCCGCGCCATCGTGGCCAGCCATGGCTGGAGTGTTGACGCAGCCCTCGTGGGCTTCGGCGGAACGGCATTGGCATTCGCCATGTGGTGGATCTATTTCATGCTCCCCGCAGGCCGGGCGCTGCACATACGCCGACGCCAGTCCTACCTTTTCGGGTACGGACACATCCCCATCTTCGCCGCGATTGCTGCCACGGGCGCAGGTCTCCATGTGGCGGCCTACTACATCGACCACGAGGCACATATCAGCGCGGCGATGGCCGTGGCCAGCATCGCCGTCCCCGTGGCATTGTTCAAAGGCTCATTGACCTGGCTCTACAGCGTCATGGTAGGCGCCGACCGCACCATCATCATCGTGGCAGCTTGCGTACTGGCCGCGTTGGCAGGCTCAGTTGGCCTCGCTGCGGCCGGGGCGTCGGTGCCGGTATGCCTGCTGGTCATGGTGCTGGCGCTGGGCGTCTCGATTGTTGTTGACGAGCGTCGGGGCTCCGAGCGGCTGCAGCGTGCGCTGGAACAGCTGGAATCCGGGGCTACTTCTCCCCAGCGTTAGCAGCCTCTGCCGCTCCACGGTCATCCTCATAGGACAGGTTCTCGTAGTCGGTCTGGTCTTCCTCGTCCAGCCGGTCATCCAGCTCCTTGAGCAGCCACGGGTTCACCCGGCCCAGGATCTTGCGGATTTCCTCGACCTCCACGGCGGCGTAAAGCACGGGGCGCGCATCACGGTATTTGGTGACGGGCGGCTTGTCCGGCCATTTTTCGGCCAGTGCCCTGACGCGCTCTGGCAATGAGTTATGGGCGTTATCCGCAATCTTGACCAGGGCGGCGTCGTGGTCTTCCGCGATGTAGCGGATCCCGTCAGCGTAGTCGTCGGGATTGTCGTGGAGCCGGTTGGTCACCCGTTCGATGATGTCCACGGCACGCTCGGAAACACCCATCGCCAGGAGTGCCTGCCGGGTGATCGGTGTGTCCTCGGCGATATCGTGCAGGTATCCAGCGATCCGGATGTCGTCGTCGAAGTCCGCGAGTGCGTCTCCCACGGCAATCACGTGCTCACGGTAGGGCCGCTTGAGCTTGTCCTTCTGCCGGTTGTGGGCCACTTCGGCCAGGACCTTCGCAGTCTCTACGGTGAATCCGGGCTGGGGCGAGGCTGCTTCTTGGAACTCTGGTTCGGACATGGTTCCAGCCTACGCGCCGGACTCTAGGAGTCGCCCCACAGCGCCTTACGGAGCAATGCCTTGACGGTCGCCACTTCGTCCGCCGACAACCGCTCCAGCGCCTCGGCCTCCGCGGATTGGGCGGCCTTCCGCGCTTCGACAAGCAGCTTTGAGCCTTCCGCGGTCGCCGTGACCGTCTTTGCCCGGCGGTCTTGCTTGCCCGGAGCCCGGACAACCAGTCCTCGCTTTTCCAGCTCATCCACCAGGGCGACGATCTGGCTGGGGTCAAGGCTGAGGAAGTCGGCAAGCTCGCGCTGGGTTGGCTCGAGGCCGCTGTCTGAAAGGATGAGCACCGAGTACGAGCGCTCTTTGAGATTGAAATCCGCCAGCGCCCGGTTGTTCAGCACCGACCCCGCCGCATGGAGCTTGGCCAGCAGGAACCCCATGTCATTGGTGATCGAGGCTCCCACCAATTTATCCTCGGCCCCGTTCTGCTTCAGGCCCTGCATATCGATCGTCATAGCGCTCCAGAAAGTTCCCAAAATAAATCGTTGACATTTACAACAATCCATATTCTCATGGATATAGAACACAGCATCCCATGCCGGACGGCAGGATGCACGGTCGGGTAGCAAAGGAGCAGCCATGAGCCTGTCAGGAAAAGCAGCAATCGTCACCGGCAGCGGACGGGGCCTGGGCCTCGCCTACGCCAGGGAACTCGCCAAACAGGGCGCCGCCGTCGTCATTAATGACGTGGACGCGGCCGTGGCGGCGGAGGCCGTGGCGCTTATCGAGTCCGACGGCGGCCGTGCGGTTTCAGTCGTCGCTCCCGTGGGAAGCAGTGAAGTCGCCAAGCAGCTCGTGGAGACGGCCGTCGCGGAGTTCGGGCGCCTGGACATCCTGGTCACCAACGCCGGCATCCTCCGCGACAAGAGCCTGCTGAAGATGACCGATGAGGACTTCGACCTGGTGATCAACGTCCACCTGAAGGGCACTTTCACCTGCGTCCGTGAAACGTTCGCCTACTTCAAGGAAAACGGCATCGCCGGCCGCATCATCACCATCGGCTCCCCCACCGGCCAGCGCGGCAACTTCGGCCAGACCAACTACGCCGCAGCAAAGGCCGGGATCGTGGGCATGGTCCGGACCTGGGCGCTGGAGATGAAAAAAGCGGGCGTCACCGTCAACGCCGTCATCCCCGTCGCCGCGACCGCCATGACCAAGACTGTGCCGTACTTCCAGAAAGCCATCGAAGCGGACGAGCGCGGCGAAGCCATGCCCGCCTTCTTCCGCCACGACCTGGGCTTCGGAACGGCCGACGACGTCGCGGGGCTCGTTGCCTTCCTCGCCTCTGACGCCGCAGCGGGAGTCACCGGCCAGGCCATCGGTGCCGGCGGGGACCGCCTCCAGCTCTGGACCCATCCGGAAGCTGCGGCCACCGAATACCGCGAAGGCGGCTGGCGCTACGAGGATCTGGTGGAAAACTTCGACTCGCTCCTGGGCGGTAAACTCCAGGGTTTCGGCGAGGAATTCCTGCCGCTGCCCGAAGACCTCCAGCCGGCCCAGCCCGCAGCAGCGGTGGCGCGCTGACATGTCCACCCGCTACGAACCGGCAATCGACATTGCAAAGATCGATGCGATCGACATGCACGTCCACCTCGAGGTGGACGGCCACGGCCATCAGTCCCTGCCCCCAACCC